>CALUNJ010000057.1 GCA_944321975.1 uncultured Paraprevotella sp. | reverse complement strand
CCGAAGTTGGTGCAACGGTGGAGCTTGAACATGTCCATCTCCTCGAAACTGCCTTCGTCCAGCAACATGTCGATGCGCTCCCGGGCGGTGTATTTGCCTTTGGCGTGCTGTTTCTCGATTGCCTTCTCGCCACCTCCCATGCGGGCCTTGGCGCGAAGTTCCACTAATTCCCTGATTTTTTCTGTTTGAATGCTCATAACTTTTTCCGATTATTTCTGTTCGGCCCGCCCCTTCTTAAAACAGCCAACCAGCGAAATGGCCTGCCCACGCAAGCCATTCCGCTGGAAGTATAAGATTCAAGGACGCGCCTTCTGTTGTAAATCAATAGTTTGCCGGAAATCCACTCTTTCTTCGGCTTAGTGTTCACAAAGTTCTGTGAGAATGCCACAAGTGGATTTGGGATGCAAGAATGCGATCTGCAACTTCTCGGCACCCGGACGCGGAGCCTTGTCGATAAGGCGGATGCCCTTCTCGTCGCACTCGGCCAAGGCGTTGGCCACCCCGTCTTCGATGCAGAAAGCCACGTGGTGTACGCCCCGCCCGCCTTTTTCGAGGAACTTGGCGATGGTGCTGTCCGGGCTGGTCGGCTCCAACAGTTCGATTTTCACTTCACCCACCTTCAGGAAAGCGGTTTTCACTTTCTGGTCGGCCACTTCTTCGATGTTGTAACATTTCAGGCCCAATACGTTTTCAAAGTAGGGCAGTGCGGCCTCGATGCTTTCCACTGCGATACCCAAATGTTCAATGTGTGATATCTTCATGATTTGTGAATTTAATCGTTTTGCACGTTGCCGTGCGTTGTTTCCGCGACAAAAGTACGCATTTTGCCGCGAAAGCGGAAATAATCTCACACTTTTTTAACCTCTTTTCCTGACTTCATCTTTTAAGGAACCCCACTTTCAGGTTCAATTTCAGATAGTAAGCCCGGTTCTCGCGCTCCAGGTAGCCATATTTATCCTTTTCCGGACTGCTCTTCTCCAAGCGGGTATGGGTGAAAAGGAAATCGGCAAAAGTCTGGCGTTCCGTCTTGCGGTAAGCCGTCATCTGCCCTTGGGCGTCCACCATCACAAAGCCAGCCACGGCCGATTCCGTGCCGTCGTATTGCCTGGAAGGCCGCATGCCCAGTGCCACGGCGAGCAGGAACTCCTTCACCTTGTGGCGGTAGTAGGCATGTTTCCGGATCAATTCGTCTTTGATCTTCAGCGGATTCCTTTCTTCTACCACGGTGGTCAGTTCATCGACCCTGCTGACATTGTCCAAATGCAAAGTGCGCACCATTTCGCCCAACACCCGGGAAAAATTCAAGTCAATCAGACAAAGGTTGCTGCGGAACACCTTGTCGGCCACATCGTTGAACTTCAGGATGCCGCCCAGGCTCTCGATGTAAAGCATGCGGCGCCCCACTTCGTTGGGATTGTCGGGGTCGTCGGCATGGTTGATCTTATACACGGCCGGCTGGGAAAAGCGCATGCCGGTCTGTTCAAACTTCAGGTTGGCCGTGCGCCCACCATCCAACAAAGGGTTCATGGCACACAACCGGGAATAGACGCGGAATCCCATGGGCGGAAAACTGGAGTCATGGAAGGTGAGATAGAAATCCGTGCGGTCCTCCGTGCGTGCCTCCATGTCGTAAATCTTCAGCGCGTCCAGAAAATTTTCCACTCCCTCGGACGCCTCCACTTCGTCTTCCCGGCACCGGCAGAGCGCATCCAGGATCAACCGCGCCACCATGGCAAAATCCTCGCGCGGAAAACGTTCGTCCATCAGCTCGCCCTTGACGTGTATCTCGCTTTGCCCTATGGCATAGACCCTTTTGCCGTCATGTTCCTGCCGGGTGATTTCCACAATGGGGAGCATGCGCCCCGAAGGATTTCCGGCTTCATTCCCCAAAGCAATTTGTCCCTCGCCCAGCAAGGCGAAGAACACATACAACTCGTTCCATTCTCTTCGTGTAGCAGTCAGCATATCTGTCTCTGTTTTTTCAAATCCCTAAAATCAGCAGCCGCCTGCCAGACGGGCAAGCAACCCCGCGCAAGCGTCTTCCAAAATGTCGAGCACGTTTTCAAATCCGGTGTCTCCCCCATAATAGGGGTCGGGCACGTGGTCCACCACCTTAAGGCGGCAGAAATCCGTCATGCGCGCCACTTTTTTCTCTTCCTCCAGCCCCGGCGCGAGAGCTTTCAAACGGCTGATGTTGCGGTCGTCCATGCCGATAATCAGGTCGAAGTCAAAGAAATCCTGGTAGCGCACCGGACGCGACAAGTGAGTAATGCGGTAGCCTCGGCGGGCGGCATGGGCACGCATCCGCACATCGGCCTGCTCGCCTTCGTGGTAACTGATCAGGCCGGCCGAGTCAAGGACAAATTCGTCCCCACGCCCCGCATCGGCCGCCAGTTTCCGCATAATCTCCTCTGCCGCACAAGAACGGCAAATGTTTCCCAGGCAAACAAATAGTATCTTCTTCATAACGGGGGCAAAGATAATGCAAGCCAGGGGCATGACAAAATAATCCCCCTTGTTTTTTCGAGACAAAGCGAATCCCATCGGGTTCAAGTAGCCGTTTCCCCGGTCCATAAAACTCGGAAACGCGTTCTTTTTGGCCGGCACATGCTTCCCCTTTCCCCCTTTTTTCGTTACTTTGCATTCCGGACGAACGAGAAACAGGGAACAGCCTCATGAAACTGACTTATATCTTCCATAGCGGGTTTGCACTCGAGACAGGGGCTTGCATCCTGGTCTTTGACTATTGGAAAGATCCGGCAAACGTCGTCCCCTCGTTGCTGGAATCCGGAAAGCCCTTGTATGTGTTCTCCAGCCATTTCCACGAAGACCACTTCAACCGCGAAATATTCGGATGGAAAATGCACACAGCGCACATCCGCTTCATCCTTTCAAAAGATATCGTAAAACACCGGCGGGCCCAAAAGGACGAGGCTGACGTGTGGCTGGCCAAAGGAGGCACGTGGCAGGACCCGCTGCTCCACGTCACCGCCACCGGCAGCAATGACAGCGGCGTCTCGTGGGTGGTCCGGACAGAAGGCCGGCTGATCTTCCATGCCGGGGACCTGAATAACTGGTATGCCCGTTTCCTCACCGGGAACACCCGGGGCGGCCTGATCTACAGTCCCGGATTCGGCTGCCCCGTAGACCCACAAAGGGAAGAAAAACTTTTTCTCGGCGAACTGAAAGACATCCGGAAGATTACAGACCGTTTCGACGTGGCGATGTGGCCGGTGGACGGGCGCATCGGCAATGGCTACACCCGCGGTCCCCGCCAGTTCATCGAACGTTTCAAGGTCGGCTGGCTCGTCCCCATGCACTTCGTGGCAAGCGGATTCGAATCGGCCTGGCGAATGAAAAAATACGCCGATGCGCTCGGTGTCCGCTTCTGGAGCATCCGGGAAGAAGGGGAAAGCATAGAAATCTGATTTCTAAAGCAGCCTTTTCCACAAACGCGGAAAAGCGAATCCAAGAAATGATCTTCCGCCTGAAAAAAGCAAGAGAATCTCAAACGGAACATTCCGGCTCTCCTCCTGAGGGGAAACGTCTCACCCGCATTCAGGAAAATTCAAAGAATCAAAGGAAAAGCCCTTCCTCCTGCACGAGGAGGAAGAAAGCCTCACCAAGTGTGCACATACGACCCACGACCGGTGCCCCACAACTGGCTGGCCGCCGTGGTAGTGATCGTGCCGCGCAGGCCTTCGCCCTGGACTCCGGCGGGAGCACTGCCGGGCGCAGTGGCCGAATAGCTGTACTGCACGGAGAAAGAGATGTTCGCCCGGTTGCCGCTGAAGTCTTCGGGCAGACGGATGCCGATGTAAGGATCGCTCTTGTCATTGTCATAGACCACGTTGTATCTCCGGGTGAAAGTGGTGTCCGCACATTCCACCGTCCAACGGTATTCCGCCTTGAACAACAGGTTGCCGTAAGTGGACTGCACCGCAGTGACGGTCACAGAGTCGCCGGGACTCCACACGAGAGGTTCAATGCGGAATCCCGCAAAAGCGGGCAGGCTGCAGACATGCTCGTCCTCCTCACAGGAGGGCAAGGCCATGACAGCCACGCCCAAACAGGCCATGCCTATCCAGAATTTTGTCTTCATGTTCTTCTTTTATTTTATTATTTATTATAATGTCTTCAATTCCTTGTAGAGCCGTTGCACGGGCAATCCCATGACATTGAAATAGGAACCGTGCAACGAAGACACTCCCACGTAGCCGATCCACTCCTGAATGCCATAGGCGCCCGCCTTGTCCAACGGGCAATAGCGCGCCACGTAGTAGTCTATCTCGTCGTCCGCCAAGGGGTCGAAAGTGACTTTGCTTGTCACGGCAAAAGTCTTTTTCACCGTCTTCGTGAGCAGAGTCACTCCCGTGATGACCTCGTGCGTGCGTCCAGACAACAAGCGCAACATGGCCCGCGCCTCGGCTTCGTCCTTCGGCTTGCCCAGCACTTTCCCGTCCGCCCACACGATCGTGTCGGCCGTGATGATCAGGTCGTCCGGCCGCATGACGGACTCATAGGCCCCGGCCTTTTGCCGGGAGATGTATTGCGGGATGTCTTCGGCCGACAAGCCTTGGGGGTAAGACTCGTCGATGCCCGGAAGCACCCGCACTTCATAATCGATGTCCAATCCTGCCAGAAGTTCCCTGCGCCGCGGGGAATTGCTGGCCAGAATGACATGGTATGGTTTCAAATTCTCTAACATGATGGTAGGGTTTGACAATGTATTGTGATGTGATGTGGCCACTGTCTGAGGGGCGCGTCACCAGCCAAAAGCCTTCCGGTCTTGCAGCCACCTGCCTTGCGAGCGCAACACCTGTTCGATGACGTCGCGGCCACAGCCGTAGCCTCCGCGCAAATGGGATATGTAGATGGCCGCCTCCTTGATTTCGGGCGCGGCATCGGCGGGTGCGCAAGGACAGCCCACGCGCCGCATCACTTCGTAGTCGGGGATGTCGTCGCCCATATAAAGCACCTCCTCGTCCTTCAGCCCGTACTTCTGCAACCACTGCTCGTAGGTCGCGAGCTTGACGGCGCAGCCCAAATACACGTCGGGCACACCGAGGTTCTCATAACGTTTCCGCACAGCTTCCGTGCGCCCGCCGGTGATGATGGCCACGTGCAGGCCCATCTTCACCGCCAGTTGCAAAGCATAGCCGTCCTTGATGTTCACCGTGCGCATGGGTTCGCCGCCGGGATGCAGCAGGATGGTTTCCCCGCTCAGCACCCCATCGACGTCGAAAGCCATCGCCTTGATTCGTTTCAAATCGTAATTGATCATTTTTTCTTTCCTCCCTCTTTCTCTTCCCGCAAAGCCAGCCGGTGAATGCTCCGGCTCATCTGTTCGTAAAGTTCCCGAAGTCCGTTCTCCTCCCCGAGCAACGCAGCCTGCCGGCCGATGACATTGTGGTCGTAGCGCACGGCCGGCCCCGTCTGCGCGTCCCGTGGGGCAAGGCGGTGCACTTTGCGCGCCGTCTCGTCGATGAGCGGCAGCATCACCTCAAACGGGATGCCTTCCTTTTCGAGGATCTCCGCCGAAAGCGCATAGCAATGGTTCGTGAAATTGCAGGCGAAGACTGCCGCCAGATGGAGGTGGCGGCGTTTCTCCGTGGACATCTCCATGACCCGCTCCGACACCGACGCCGCCAACCGGCGCACCAAGGCCAGGGACGGCCCGTCCGAGGCCTCGATGAAGGCCGGGATTTCCCGGAAACCGACATCCACCGTGCGCGAAAAAGTCTGCATGGGGTACCACACTCCATAATGGGCGGCATGGCCGCGGAACACATCCATCGGCATGCTCCCAGCCGTGTGAAGGCAAAGCGCGTGTCCCGCACGGGGAGCCACACGGGCTACCAACTCCTCCAGCGCACTGTCTTTCACCGAAAAGAGGTAGACATCGGCTCCCCCCACCACTTCTTCGGCCCGGCAGGTGAACGGGCAACGCAGACGGGCAGCCAACGCGGAAGCCGATGCCTCCGTGCGGCTGAACACCTGCAAAGTCTCGTGTCCCGCACGCGCCAAGGCCATCCCCAGCTGAGTGGCCAGATTGCCAGCCCCGATCCAGACGATGGTCATGCCTGAGGAGAATCAAAAGTGTTGATATGCACTTTCTCCCACAGCAAGCGGTCTTCATTGAAAGGCTTGCGTTCCATGCCCTTGTGTCCCACGGCCACGATGGAAAGCACCCGGAAGCGCTCCGGAACGTGCAAGGCATGGCGCACCATTTCTTCGGCCGGCTTGCCGTCGGGCATGCAACGGTTGCGGATCTGCACCCAGCAGGCTCCCAAGCCCAGATCTTCGGCTTGGAGAAGCATCATGGTGGTGGCCACGGAAGCGTCTTCCACCCACACGTCGCTTTTCTCCGGATCGGCCAACACGGCCACAGCCAAAGGCGCCCCCTCGATAAGTTCGGCGCCTTGCTCCTTGCAATGGGCCAATTGCTTCAACAGTTCCTTGTCGTCCACCACCACAAACTCCCACGGATGGCAGCCTTTTGAAGACGGTGCCATCAGAGCGGCACGCAAAAGGGCAACCACTTCGTCTTGCGTCAGTTCTTCGGCCGTGAATTTCCGCATGCTGCGGCGTATTCTGATCAGTTCGCTGAATTTCTCCATTTCCTTTTCTTCTGTTTTACGGGTTGTAACACGGACAAAGATACATGATTTATCCAAACTAAAGAAAGGATTTTGCCGGAGATTCGACGTTTTTGCCTAATAAATCGACCAAGGTTTATACAAAAACGCGTATTTTTGCGTTATTTAAAAAGCATAAAAACGATTACGAGGTTCAACGTGAAGATAAGACTGTTCAGATTCATTGCTTGCCTATTTTTATCCTTGTGGGTTTGGACTGGCGCATGCGCGCAAAATAAAGTGAAATTGTCCGGGCGCGTCATCGACGACGAGCAAAACCCGGTGCTGTTCGCCGTGGTGAGGGCCGAAGGCCAGGCGGCAGGTACCACCACAGACCTGCAAGGACGCTACAAACTGGAATTCAACACGGCAGACACGGTGATCGTGTCGTTCAGCATGATCGGCTACGAGACGAAGAAAAAAACGCTCATCAAGCCGCACGGCGACCTGCGGCTCAACATCACCCTGCAGACCCAAAGCATCGACATGGGCGAAGTGACGGTGAAAGAAGTGAGGCGACAAATGAACTCCACCCAACACCTGGACGCGGAAAACCTGAAACGGCTGCCCTCCACCACGGGAAACGCAGTGGAAGAACTGGTGGCCACCCAAGCGGGGGTGAGCACACACAACGAACTGAGCTCGCAATACAACGTGCGGGGAGGGAGTTTTGACGAAAACAGCGTGTATATCAACGGAGTGGAAGTTTACCGGCCTCTACTGATCAGTTCCGGGCAGCAGGAAGGGCTAAGCGTGATCAACAGCGACATGGTGGAAAACATCAACTTTTCGGCAGGCGGATTCGAGGCCAAATATGGCGACAAAATGTCATCCGTGTTGGACATCACCTATAAAAAACCGAAAAAGTTCGAAGCCTCGGCCTCGGCAAGCCTTTTGGGAGCGGGCGTTTACGTGGGGTATGCCAAGCCGCATTTCAGCATGACCCACGGCATCCGGTACAAGACCAACCAATACATGCTCGGTTCGCTGGAAACGAAAGGAGAATACAGCCCGCGGTTCCTGGACTACCAAACATACCTCAGCTGGTCGCCCAACAAACGGTGGAGCGTGGACTTCATCGGCAACATCTCCCAAAACAAGTATGATTTCCTCCCCGCCGACCGGCAGACAAACTTTGGGACGATGCAGGACGTGAAATCTTTCCGCGTGTATTTCGACGGGAAGGAAGAAGACCTCTTCCGCACACTGTTCGGCACGCTGAGCATATCCCACAAGTTCACCGACCGCACCCGGCTTTCGCTGCTGGCTTCAGCTTTCGCCACCAAAGAACGGGAAACCTATGACATCCAAGGCCAATATTGGCTGGACGAGACCAACACGACCGAACAACTGGGAGTGGGCACCTATATGGAGCACGCCCGCAACTACCTGGACGCCAATGTAAAGAGCCTGAAGCTGAGCTTCTCGCACAAGCCCAAAGGGCATGACCTCCAGGCAGGCATCACCTGGAAACACGAGACCATCGAGGAAAACGCACGCGAATGGGAAATGCGCGACTCTGCCGGCTACTCCATCCCCCACACAGGCAACCGCCTGGACCTGATCTACAACCTGAAATCGACCAACCGGATCAGCAGCAACCGCCTCGAACTGTTCGGGCAAGACACTTGGAGGTTTACGAACAACAGGGGAGGCATCTTCTCCCTCAATTACGGCCTGCGATTCAGTTACTGGAGTTGGAACAAGGAGTGCCTGGTCAGCCCGCGCGTGTCGCTGGGCATCATCCCGGCCTTCAACGACGCCTTCACGTTCCGCGTGGCCACAGGGCTCTATTACCAGGCACCCTTCTATAAGGAATTGAGAGACACGGTGACGGCCAACGGCGCCACGACGGTGCACCTGAACCGCGACATCAAGTCGCAACGCTCGTTTCAAGTCGTCGCAGGCGGCGATTACAAATTCAAGCTCATGGGACGTCCGTTCAAATTCACCACGGAAGTCTACTATAAAGCCTTGAGCAACCTGATTCCTTACAACGTGGACAATGTGCGCATCGTGTATTATGGCGGGAATATCGGCACTGGCTACACGGCCGGCATCGACTTCAAGCTCTTCGGCGAATTTGTGGAAGGCACCGACTCCTGGATCAGTTTCAGCCTGATGAAAGCGCAACAGGAAGTGAACGGCAAAAGTTTTCCGCAAGCCACCGACCAACGTTACAACCTGAACTTCTTCTTCAGCGACTTCTTCCCCGGCACCACACGGTGGAAAATGACACTGAAAGCCAGCGTCGCCGACGGCCTGCCTTTCGGCCCGCCCCACACGGGACTGGAACGGATGGCTTTCCGCGCCCCGGCTTACAAACGCGTGGACATCGGCATGAGCTATCGGCTCTTGGACAACGAAGACCACCGCAACCAGAAAAAATTCATCCGCTATTTCCGCAATGTGTGGCTGGGAGTGGATTGTTTCAACCTTTTCGACATCAGCAACGTAAGCTCGTATTATTGGGTGACAGACGTGACGAACCAGCAATATGCCGTGCCCAACTATCTGACAGGACGGCAAATCAATGCCCGCGTCCTGATCGAGCTATGACCCCACGCCCTTCAGCCAGGCAGCCGAAAAGCGGGAAAAATCCTGCGGGCGCCAAACGCCACACAACAACGGGGCAGTAGATTTTTAGTGGGGATTATCTGAAAGTCTGCAGTGCTGAAGCGGAAGAGTTTTTACGGCCCCGTGAGAGTAAAGACAAACGTGGCGGAATAGGATGAAACCGCGCTCAAGGGAAACGGAAATTTTTCTCAAGCGATTCACATTTTTTTCTCAAGCAAAAAAAATGTGAATCGCTTGAGAAAAAAGCCACGCTGCATTTTGTCCTTCAAAATAAGGCCAATAGGAAGATGGAGCTTACGGAAAGTTATATTTTTCACAGCTCCCTCGCGAAGGACGCGGCAATCCGCCGTTTAGACGAACGGCACCGGAAATTCAAAAGGCCGGTTTCTCCCGAAAAAGGCACTCGGCAAACCAGCCATGGAGATTTCATTGCATCTTCCACACATCGCCGCATTTCACCATCGGCATGACCACTTCCTCGCGCGTACTGTCGGCAAAAAGCACTTCGAGAAAAATGCTGGCCATGCCGCCAGACAACGTGTCGTCCAAAGCCTGCACCGACAAGATCCCGCCGCGCTTCTCGCGTTCACGGGCCGCATACTGGGCCACGAGATCGACCATCTGGCTGCGATAATCTTCCGTCATGCTGTCACAATAAGCGATGCCGGCCACATAATCGCCATACCGGCCCTCTATCAGGCAATCATAATAAGAGAGGGCGGCGCGGCGTGCCGATTCCCCCTCGTCAATCCGGCTGCATGCCGACCATCCGCAGGCCACGGCGCAAGCCAGCATACCTCTGAAGAGCTTTTCCATCATCACTTCTGGCGTATAAAGACGTTGATCGGCGTACCCGTGAAGTCCCACCGCTCCCGGATCTTGTTTTCCAAGAAACGGCGATAAGGCTCTTTCACATACTGCGGCAAATTGGCATAAAACACAAACGAAGGAATCTGTGTGGCCGGCAACTGCATGCAATACTTGATCTTGATGTATTTACCCTTGATGGAAGGAGGCGGGCAGGCCTCAATGAGCGGCAACATTTCCTCGTTCAGTTTGGCCGTGGACACCCGCTTCTTGCGATTGAGGAACACGTCCTTGGCCGTCTCAAGCACCTTGAAAATACGCTGTTTGGTCAATGCCGAAGCGAAAATGATGGGAAAGTCGTCAAAAGGCGACATGCGATGGCGGATCGCATCCTCGTAACCTTTCATCACAGCCGTTGTCTTCTCGGGAACCAGATCCCACTTATTCACCACGACCACCAGGCTCTTGTTGTTACGAAGAATCAGCTGGAAAATATTCAGGTCTTGCGCCTCAATGCCCCGTTCGGCATCAATCATCAAGATGCACACATCGGAATTCTCAATGGCCCGTATGGAACGCATCACAGAATAATACTCCAAATCCTCCGTCACCTTGTTCTTTTTCCGTATGCCCGCCGTGTCCACCAAGTAAAAGTCAAAACCGAACTTGTTGTAACGGGTATAAATGGAATCACGCGTCGTGCCGGCTATATCGGTCACGATATTGCGCTCCTCGCCAATGAACGCATTGACCAGGCTGGATTTGCCTGCGTTCGGACGCCCCACCACGGCAAAGCGCGGAATGTCATCGTCCACCCCGTCGTCCGCATTCTTCGGAAACTTCGACACGATCAGGTCCAGCAAATCGCCCGTGCCACTCCCCGTAGCAGCAGAAATGCAGTAAGGCTCTCCCAAGCCCAAGGCATAAAATTCGGCTGCGGAATAAACCCACTCATTGGTGTCAGCCTTGTTGGCCACCAGAATCACGGGCTTGGACACTTTCCGTAAAATGCCGGCCACGGCATCATCCAAATCCGTCACCCCATTCCTCACATCGACGAGGAAAAGAATCACGTCTGCCTCGTCTGTAGCCAGAGCCACCTGCTTGCGAATCTCCTCTTCAAACACATCGTCCGAATTCACGACCCATCCGCCGGTGTCAATCACCGAGAACTCACGCCCGTTCCAATCCGACTTGCCATATTGGCGGTCGCGCGTCGTGCCGGCCTCGTCACTGACGATGGCATGGCGGGTCTTTGTCAGTCGGTTAAACAACGTGGATTTCCCCACATTGGGGCGTCCCACGATAGCCACTATATTTCCCATATTCGTACTTATTACGGCTTCACAGCCTGATTGATTAATCTAAGTTATATCCAAAATTCTTTAGTTCCTTGTCCGAACTTCTCCAGTTCTTGTCCACCTTCACGTAAGTTTCCAAATAAACAGGCTTGTCGAAGAAACGTTCCAAGGCCTTCCGGGCTTCGGTCGACACTTTCTTCAAGGCTACGCCCTGATGGCCGATGATAATCCCTTTCTGTGATTCACGCTCCACGTTGATGACAGCCCGGATGCGGATCATCTTCTCGCTCTCCTTAAACTGTTCCACCACCACTTCCACCGCATAAGGAACCTCCTTGTCATAATAAAGAAGAATCTTCTCGCGGATAATCTCACTCACAAAAAAACGTGCAGGCTTATCCGTCCACTGATCCTTATCGAAATAAGGAGGCGAGTCGGGCAACAGTTCCTTAATCCGCTTCAATACCGTGTCGACATTGAACTTGCAAAGCGCGGAGACCGGGATAATCTCGGCTTTGGGCAACGCCGCATGCCAGGCCTCCACCCGCTTCGTCAGTTCCTGCTGGTTGCTCAAGTCAATCTTGTTGATGAGAAGCAAGACTGGCACGTCCATCTTCGACACTTTCTCCAGGAAGTCCGCATTCTTGTCCGGTGTCTCCACCATGTCTGTCACGTAAAGCAACACGTCCGCATCTTGCAAGGCAGATTCCGAAAAGTTCAACATGGATTCCTGCAGCTTATAATTAGGTTTCAACACCCCCGGAGTGTCAGAAAAGCAAATCTGCATATCCTCCGTGTTGAGGATTCCCATGATGCGGTGGCGCGTGGTCTGCGCCTTGAAAGTGGCAATAGAAATGCGCTCTCCCACCAAAAGGTTCATCAAGGTGGACTTACCCACATTCGGGTTGCCCACGATATTCACAAAACCGGCTTTATGAGACATAATGTTCTATCTTGATATAAAAAAACGCATCTTGCAACGGATGCGTTCTCTATTTTTAATCAGTTAAATACACTTGACTGCAAAAAGGAAAATCCTCGAGATCATTTCTCCGCTCCGTCATATCCCCACTTCATATAAGCCGCTCCCCAAGTGAATCCGGCTCCGAAAGCGGTGAAGATGAGATTGTCTCCTTTCTTCAGTTGTTTTTCGTAATCCCACAATGCCAAGGGCAAAGTGGCAGCCGAAGTGTTACCATAACGCTGAATGTTCAACATTACCTTCTCCATCGGCAGTTCCAAACGATGTGCCACCGCCTCGATGATTCGCACATTAGCCTGATGAGGAATCACCCATGCGATATTGTCCTTCGTCAGTCCGTTGCGCTCGGCGATCAATGCCGAAGCATCGCTCATGTTGGTCACGGCAAACTTAAACACCGTGCGCCCTTCCTGATGCAGATAATGCAAACGATGGTCAATGGTGAAATAAGACGGAGGACAAACAGAGCCTCCGGCTTTCATGCACAAGAAAGGCAAGCCCTTGCCGTCCGTTCGCAAATAAGAATCCTTCCAGCCCAAATCTTCCGTGGTCGGTTCCACCAACACCGCCGCCGCGCCATCGCCGAATATAGGACACGTGGCACGGTCGGTATAATCCACCATAGACGACATCTTATCGGCACCAACCACAATGATTTTCTTGTAACGGCCTGCTTCAATCAACGCCGAAGCCGTATCCATGGCAAACAAAAAACCGCTGCACGCAGCCTGAAGGTCGTAAGCAAACGCATTGGGAAGTCCCAATTTGCCGATCACGATGGATGCCACAGAAGGAAAATGATAATCCGGAGTGGACGTGGATACGATCACGCAGTCAATCTCTTCCGGACGGGTTCCCGTCTTTTGCAAGAGCTGTTTCGCAGCCTTACGGGCCATATAACTCGTGCCCAAACCTTCTTCGTTCAAGATACGCCTTTCTTTCACCCCGATGCGCGTCATGATCCATTCATCATTCGTATCTACCATGCGCGACAACTCATCGTTGTTCAAGACGTATTCCGGAATATAACCACCGATGCCGGTGATCACTGCATTTATTTTTTCCATTCCTTGTTCTGCTTGCTAAAAAAGTAGCCGGAGAGCATATATGCCCTCTGGCTATGATTCAGACATTCCTCTTTATACCGCAGCTTCCTTCACGATAGCCACCTTACCACGATAGTAACCGCAAGTAGGGCAAACGGTATGGTAAATGTGAAATGCACCACAATTCGGACATACAGCCAACGTCGGGGCTACAGCCTTGTCATGGGTTCTTCTTTTACGAGTTCTTGTCTTTGACTGTCTTCTTTTAGGATGTGCCATTTTTCTCTAATTTATTTAATATTGTTATCTACTATTATCTTTTTCAGTTCACTCCAACGCGGATCGATTTCCTGTCCGCCGGATTCACTTTCCTCCTTTTCCATCGGGGAATCCACCATATGTTCCGCCAACGTCTTTGCCATTTCTACGTTGCATTGCCCCTCGTCATGCACATGCACTACGGGCACCGCCAACGCCACAAATTCATAAATGTTCCATGCCACATTGAATACCGGAGAATCTTTCGGCAACACAATCACATCGCCGTCATCCACATATTCTTCCCCCAGTTTCACATCCAATACATTCTCGGAATCCACCGCCACTTCCATGTCATCCAAGCAACGGTCACACGGCACCCGCACCACTCCCTTGATATGGAAAGTAAATGCATAAGCCCCTCTTTCCCTTTCGGCATGCAGCGTCACACTCACGTGCCCGCCATTCACCAACGTACCCTTGACAGTTTCAAAGAAAGCATCATCCAACTCAAACCGATATTCCGCGACACCGGCCTGCAAGTCGTTCAGATTCACCTTATAATTGTCAAGTACATCCATTTGGGTTGCAAAATTACAAAAAAAAATGTTCAACGCATAGCAAAAGACCTAAAAAAGCAGTCTTTTAATACTTTTTCAACTCCACACGGAATGTCGTCCCCACGCCGATCTCGGAATTTTTCACGAATATGCGCCCCTTGTGATATTCTTCCACAATGCGTTTGGCCAAAGACAATCCCAGCCCCCACCCTCTGCTTTTGGTGGTGAAACCTGGGCGGAACACGGTCTTAAAATGCCCCTTTGCAATCCCTTTCCCCGTATCGGACACTTCAACCACCACTTTTTCCGCTTCCTCAAAAGCCGCAATCGTAATATGTCCTTGGCCTCCCATGGCGTCAATGGCATTCTTACAAAGGTTTTCTATCACCCATTCAAAAAGCGGCGCACACATCTTCACTTTTAGAGGCTCCTGAGGCAGGCGGCACTCCATGCAGACTTTATTCGACGTGCGACGGGAGATATAATCCACCACGTGATCCACCACAGCGTTCATTTCTTCCTCCCGTGGTTCGGGCAAAGAGCCGATTTTGGAAAAACGTTCCGCTATCATTTCCAAACGTTTCACGTCCTTATTCATCTCAGGGATCAGCTCGTCATCCGGGTAATTCTCCCGCAAGATTTCCACCCATGCCATCAGAGAAGAAATAGGAGTGCCCAACTGATGAGCCGTTTCTTTGGACAAGCCGACCCACACTCTGTTCTGTTCTGCCTTTTTGGAACTTAAAAGGGCAAAGATGGCCAGCCCCACAAAAATCAGCACAACGCTCAATTGCACATAAGGATAGGAAGAAAGGCGCTTCAACATGATGGATTCGTCATAACAAATCTCCATGTAGTCCTCATTCCCCGTATGGGATGCCCCCTCGTCCAAATACACACGAATCACCCGGCCGCCTTGGCGCATATCCTCAGCCATCTGCCGCACTTGTCTCAAACTGTCATCTGCAGTCTTTGCCTTGATACGCAGGTTGCGGAAACTTTGGATTTCCCCGGACTTATACTGCACAATCACCGGAATGGTGTTGTTCCCGTTCAAGACTTTCAAGACCAAAGTCACATCCGTATTTTCATCCGCATTGTTCAACGTTCTCATGGCTTCCGCCCAGACTTCCATATTCCGGCGTTCCCCTTGAGCCAGGTCACGCACCAGAGAATGGGACACCACAAGCGATCCTACCGCAATGAGAACCGCCATGGCCACCAATAAGAATTTCACCTGTTTTATTCTGTCATACCACTGCATCGCATTTGGCTTTAATATTATCCAAACGGACAAAAGGAAGAAATATTGCCCCGGCCCACAAGCCCCCTGGAAACGGTTTTCCCCCGCGCGGCCAGCCGCTGTGTGGCGGAACCGCGCGGGGGGAAAACCCGCTCCCCCG
>CALUNJ010000056.1 GCA_944321975.1 uncultured Paraprevotella sp. | reverse complement strand
GGTTCGCCGGCACGCTGACCTTGGAAAACGACAAAATACTGAGCATCATCCCCGCAGACGACGGGCTGCACGCCCTGCCACCGGCCGACCATGTGACAGACGGCACGGGGGCATACCTGCTCCCCGGCGTGATTGACGACCACGTGCATTTCCGCGAACCCGGGCTGACCCACAAGGCCGACATACAGACCGAAAGCCGGGCTGCGGCAGCCGGGGGGGTCACCTCTTTCATGGATATGCCCAACGTGGTCCCGCAAACCACCAGCCTGCAGGCTTTGGAAGAAAAATTCCGCCTCGGCGCGGAAAAGAGCCTGGTGAACTACTCTTTCTTTTTCGGCGCCACCAACACAAACACCGGCCTGTTGGGCCAACTGGACCCCCACACCGTGTGCGGCGTCAAAGTGTTCATGGGAAGCAGCACGGGCAACATGCTCGTCGACCGGGAAGAAGCCCTGCGGGACATCTTCACCCGTTGCCCGTTGCCCATCATGGCCCATTGCGAAGACCCGTCGCGCATTTCCGACAATCTGAAGCGTTGCCGCCAGCTCCATGGCGATGACCCGGACGTGGCACATCATCCCGAAATCAGAGACGAAGAAGCCTGTTTCCGCTCCACGGAACTTGCCGTGAACCTGGCGCGCGAAACAGGGGCGCGACTGCACGTGGCCCACGTGAGCACCGCGCGCGAGCTCTCGCTCTTCAGCCCGCTCCCGTTCCGGGAAGCCGGGACACGCAAACGCATCACGGCCGAGGCCTGCATCGCCCACCTGCTCTTCTCCGAGGCCGACTACGCCCGGCTGGGCACACGCATCAAATGCAACCCGGCCATCAAAAGCGAGAAAGACCGCGAGGCCTTGCGCCGCGCCCTGACGGACGGCCGCATCGACGTGGTGGCCACCGACCACGCCCCCCATCTGCCCCGTGAGAAAGAAGGCGGGTGCGTCAAAGCCGCATCGGGCATGCCGATGGTGCAGTTCTCACTGCCCGCCATGCTGCGGCTGGCCGACGAAAACGTTTTGCCCGTCGAACAAGTGGTGGAACTGATGTGCCACGCTCCAGCCCGCTTGTTCAGCATCCACGGGAGAGGCTTCCTGCGCGAAGGGCTGCAGGCCGACCTCGTGCTGGCGCGCCCCTCCGCCCCATGGACATTGCGGCGGGAAGACGTGCGCAGCAAATGCGGCTGGAGCCCGCTGGAAGGCGAAACGTTCGGGTGGAGAGTGGAACAGACCTACTGCAACGGAAAACTGGCATACGGCCGTGGCGTGACGGCGACGGCCAATGCCGGGCAAGCCCTCACGTTCGACCGATGACCCGCACGCTGACCTACCGCATACACGACGTGGCCCCCTACATCAACTGGAGCTATTTCTTCCACGCCTGGGGATTCCCGCCACGTTTTTCCAACGTGTCACGCATACAGGGGTGCGATGTGTGCCGCGCCGTCTGGCTGGCCGGGTTTCCCGAACCGGAGCGGGCACAAGCCGCCGAAGCCATGCAACTGCTGAAGGACGCCCGGCGCATGCTGGACCACCTCGACAAGGACTTCCACACCCATGCGCGTTTCGGGCTTTACCCGGCTTATGCCGACGGCGACGACCTGATCCTGGCCGACCCGGAAAAGGCCGGCCGGAAGACCCGTCTCCCCCTGTTGCGGCAACAACATGCCGCCACCCCCGGCACGCCCAACCTTTGCCTGGCGGATTTCGTGCGCCCGGCCACACAAGGCATCGCCGACACGGTAGGCGTGTTTGCGGCCACCGTGGATGCCGGCATGGAGCACTTGTATGAGGACGGCGCATATGCCGATGATTTCAAGCACCTGCTGGCACAGACGCTGGCCGACCGGCTGGCCGAAGCCACGGCTGAAAAGATGCACGAGGAGGTGCGGCACACCCATTGGGGGTATGCCCCCGACGAACATCTGACCGTGGAAGAACTCCACGCAGAAAAATTCATCGGAATCAGGCCCGCCGTGGGCTACCCTTCACTCCCCGACCAATCGGCCAACTTCCTGCTGGATGAATGGCTGGGATTCCGGGACATCGGCATCAGCCTGACGGAACACGGAGCCATGAAGCCGCATGCCGCAGTGAGCGGACTGATGTTCAGCCACCCGGCCGCGCGCTATTTCGCGGTGGGAAGAATCGGGGAGGACCAGCTGGAAGACTACGCCCGCCGGCGCGGACTCCCCATGGAAAAGATGAAAAAATTCCTCGCTGCCAATCTGTAACGTCTAAAACGATCTCAATATGGTACTACGAATCTTGCCCGTCTTGTTGCTCACCCTGGTGTTGTCCGATGCCTACCTTTACTTCAGGGCCATGCACCGGCGCCACCGCCCGCGTTGGGCCAAAATCCTGTTCTTCCTGCCCAACGTGCTGCTGCTGGCAGCCGCCCTCTTGCTGACTTTCACGGAAAGCCACACGCCGGAGAACATGACCCAGATGATCATCTTCTTCAGCCTTTACATGCTCATCGCCCTGCCCAAGATGCTGTTCCTGGTCGTGGATTTCATCGGATTGAGCGTCAGCCGTTTCTTCCCGAAGGCACGCAAGACCTGCGCCGCCGTCAGCACCGCCGCCGCCATCCTGCTGTTCATCGTGATGGGCTGCGGGCTGTCGTTTGGCCCCACCTTCCTCCGGGTGCGCCAGGCCGCTTTCTCCTCCCCCGACCTGCCTGAGAGTTTCGAAGGCTACCGCATCGTGCAGTTCAGCGACCTGCATCTTACCACGTTCCGCAACCGCCGCGACATGGTAGACCGCGTAGTGGAGCAGATCATGTCCCAGGAACCAGACCTTATCGTGTTCACCGGCGACCTGGTGAGCACGACCACCCACGAAATGGACGGCTTCGACGAAGTGCTGTCCCGGCTGCATGCGCCAGACGGCGTCTACTCCGTGCTCGGCAACCATGACTACATCACCTATGCCCGCTACCTGTCCCCGCAGGCCCAGGCCGCACAAAGGCAGGAACTGAACGCCCGGCAACGTGCCATGGGGTGGGACCTGTTGCTGAACGAACACCGCGTCATCCGCCGGGGGGCGGACAGCCTCGTAGTCGTGGGCGTGGAAGACGACGGCAAGCCGCCCTTCCCCGAACGCGGAGACCTGAAAAAAGCCTTGGGCAAAGTGCCGGGTTACCTGGAAACGGGATATGAGCCGCACACGTTCAAAGTGTTGCTCAGCCACGACCCCACCCATTGGCGCCGCAAGGTGTTGCCGCAAACCGACATCCAGCTCACCCTCTCCGGCCACACCCACGGCATGCAGTTCATGCTGTTCGGATGGTCTCCCTCCCAATACTTCTATCCGGAGTGGAAGCACATGTACCGCGAGGGCGACCGCGGCCTCTACGTGAGCCTTGGCGTCGGCGGGGCGCTCCTCCCGTTCCGGTTCGGCGCATGGCCGGAAATTAACGTCATAACCTTGCATCATAAGTAAGGATTACTTAATTTTGCACCGTCTAACCCTATATCAACAAAAGACATGTTGCTCTATCGAATCTATCAAGTCTGCATCGCACTGCCCGTCCTTCTGGCCTGCACCATTCTGACCGCCCTCGTCACCATCATCGGTTCCTGGATTGGCAGCGCACACTTCTGGGGATATTATCCCGGCAAGGTGTGGTCCATCATCGTATGCCGCGTGCTGCTCATCCCCGTCATCGTCCGCGGGCACGAGAATGTGGACAAAAAGACTTCCTACGTGTTTGTGGCCAACCACCAAGGTGCTTTCGACATCTTCCTGATCTATGGCTTCCTGGGACGCAACTTCAAATGGATGATGAAAAAATCCCTTCGGAAAATATTCCTCGTAGGCAAGGCCTGCGAAAGCGCACGCCATATCTTCGTAGACAAGTCCGGCCCCAAGAAAATACAAGAAACCTACGAAAAGGCCAGGGAAATCCTGAAGGAAGGCACCTCGCTGGTAGTGTTCCCGGAAGGGGCGCGCACCTTCACCGGGCACATGGGAGTGTTCAAGAAAGGGGCCTTCCAACTGGCCGACGAACTGCAACTGCCCGTGGTGCCGGTGACCATCGACGGCTCGTTTGACATCTTGCCGCGCACGAAAGGAGTCAGTTTCGTTTGCCGCCACAAACTGGTCATGACGATTCACCACCCCATCCTCCCCAAAGGGAAAGGCCCGGAGAACATTAAAGAAACCATGGCCGAGGCCTACCAGGTCGTCATGTCCGGCCTCCCGCCCGAACGCCAGGGTTTCGTGAAAAACGAAGACCAATGAGACAACCCCAGAGAAGGGGGCGTAGAAGTTTCAATGGGAGCATGTACCAGTCTCTGCCTCACGACGGGAACATGCTCCCTTCTCGTTCTCGAGGGGCATGGGGCAACCGCAAAAAAAGACCTCGCCCGCCCGTGTTCATGCCGCAGGCCTCTAAAAACGCGTTCCGGCCCTAATCCGCATGCACTTTAAGGAAAAGAGGCTTTGCCTGAAACTCCCCCATTGGAGCCCACTCGGCCTAAGCGCCGCAGCGCCCCGCCCCCCTTCCGTAAGCCCAAGCCACAGGTTCAGATTGTCCTATTTCGAAGGAAAGTTCCATTTTACTAATAATCAACAAAATAAGAACATCTTGAGACACGCGGGTCTTTCTCAAGCGATTCACATTTTTTTCTCAAGAGATTCGTCAATTTCTCCCAAGAGAGAAATCAGCTTCCCTATTGAGTGCGATTTTGTCCTATTCCGCCGCACCTGTCTTTACACACGGGCAGTAGAAAATTCTCCGCCCCGAATCGCCGGTTTATGGCTCTCCAAAGAATTTCCTACTGCCCCGTTTTATCACCCTTCCACGGCCGTGCCGCACCGGAACGCAAACCGCCCCCGGCACCGCTTCAACGCACCGCCGCCGTGTCGCCGCCAGCCTCCGCCGGCTCCGGATGGACATCCGCCGCCAGCGTGTCGGCATCGCCATATCCCATCTGCTGCATATTCTCCTTCGCCGCCTTCAGATAATTACGCACGTAAAGGTCGCTCTTGAAATAAGGAGTGGCTTTCGTCATGATTTCCTCTATTTGCGGCGTCATGACGGGATAAGGGAAACTGCTCGTCATAATCATAAACACTCCCGGTCCCAGCACATTGTCAAAATTGGATGTGATGAAGTTGGTCACCAAACGGTCGCTCAGGTGCAACAAGCGGTTGGCCTCGTCGTTCAAGCGCACCATCCGCAAGTTCTCCTCCACACCGTCCATGATCATCTGGCTCTCCAAGTGGGGAAGCTCCGCCAACTCGTTGTCCAACCGGCTTTTCCGCCGGATGAAGCTGTAAAGCGTGTCGTTCAACGCACTCCCCGTCACATATTGTTGCGCCGTGCTGATGTGCACGAACAAAGGCTCCTCGCCCAACACAAAGGGCATGAGGCACTCATCATCCATAAAGAGGTTGACCATGACCGCCGAATCCAATGTGCCCATGAAACTGAACTTGCCATGCACCACGTCGCTGGAATCAATGTTCACCAAATCGTTGTCCCTGTAAGCCTTCAGGTAAAGTTTCCGCCCGTCCATCGTCTGGATGGTAGAATTTCCCTCCACCATATACTCCGTGCTACAAGAACACAAGACCGACAAAACCACCGCTATGAATAAGTAACAATGTTTCATTTTTGCGTCGCTTTGGAATTTCAGGCACAAAGATAAAATTTCCTTCCCATCAGAAGAAGTGTTTTATCACTATTTAAGCCCGTTTTTTTCGTTTTAAAAATTATTGTCGTTTCCCGGCCTTGGCTTCCTTGTCCAATTCAGCCGGGATGCGGAACGCGGCATAGAGTTCCAGCACACAAGCCACCGACAAGCACACCAGCCACTCATGGCCTCGCGCAAAGCCGAAATTGAAAGTGCGCATCGCCATGCACACAGCCGTGCAGACCAACAATGCCGCCCCGAACAATTGCTGCCGGCGCAACCGCTTCACCACCAGGTTGTCGCCTTCATAGCCGGCCTGCCACTGCATGGCCGCAAAGGCACAAGCCCCCACCGCATAAAGGTAGAAGGCATAAAGCCATCCGGTGGGGTAAAGCGCCGCCCCGGACAGGAGCAATGCCGCCCCGGCCATGAAAATAAAGTTCTGGAACCTACTCAGCCTCTTCATCCGCGCCCTCCCTTTTAAAGACAAACACATCTTCCTGATCCGTCTTCATGAAATATTGCTCGCGGGCGATCTCCGTGAGCACCTCCGGGTGAGTGTCCATGTTCTCCAGGAAACGGGTGTCGTGCTCATACATCTCCGTATAGCGCCGGATTTCCGAACGCAATTCGGCCAATTCCGCCTTGTGGTGGTAACGCACCCAAAGACTGTTCTCGTCCACCACCCCGATCAAAAGCACAAACGCCACGATGACAAAGCCATACTTGTGGCGACGGACTGCATTCCAAAAGGTTTGAAGTTTCCCCATTTTCCGACTCTACTTTAACAGGTGCAAAGATACGACAAAATCAGAGAAAACGTCGGCCGTCCCCGTTTTTTTTGCTAAATTTGCACGATTAAGAATCCTAAAGCCGTCATCCGTCATGGAAGAATACATCGTATCGGCCCGCAAATACAGGCCCTCGGCTTTCGACGCCGTCGTAGGGCAAGAAGCCCTCACCACGACGCTGAAGAACGCCATCGCCACCGGAAAGCTGGCCCACGCCTATCTTTTCTGCGGCCCGCGCGGGGTGGGGAAAACCACCTGCGCGCGCATCTTTGCCAAAACCATCAATTGCCTGCACCCGCTGGACAACGGCGAGGCATGCAACGAATGCGAGTCGTGCAGGGCATTCAACGAGCAGCGGTCGCTCAACATCCACGAGCTGGACGCGGCCTCCAACAACTCCGTCGAGGAAATCAGGGCACTCATCGAAAAGGTACGCATCCCGCCGCAAGTGGGACGATACAAGGTGTTCATTATCGACGAGGTGCACATGCTGTCCACCGCCGCCTTCAACGCCTTCCTCAAGACCTTGGAAGAGCCGCCCTCTTACGTGATCTTCATCCTGGCCACCACGGAGAAACACAAAATACTCCCTACCATCCTGAGCCGTTGCCAGGTGTACGACTTCAACAGGATGAGTGTGCAGGCCATCGTCAACCACCTGAAGTTCGTAGCCGAAAAAGAAGGTTACGCCTATGAGCCTGAAGCCCTGAACATCATCGCCCAAAAAGCCGACGGCGGCATGCGCGACGCGCTCTCCATCTTCGACCAGGCCGTGAGTTACACCAGAGGGAACCTGGCCTATCAGAAGGTCATCGAAAACCTGAACGTGCTGGACTACGAATATTACTTCAGGTTCGTGGACCATTTCCTGAAAAACGAAACGCCGCAATGCATGCTGCTCTTCAACGAAGTGCTGGAAAAAGGATTCGAAGGCAGCCATTTCATCTCCGGACTGGCCGCCCACCTGCGCGACCTGCTGGTCAGCCACGATGCCGTGACGCTCCCCCTGCTGGAAGTGAGCGACAACATCCGCACACGCTACCAGGAGCAGGCACGGCGATGCCCGGCGAAATTCCTCTACCGCGCCATCAAACTATGTAGCGACTGCGACCTGAACTATCGCGCAAGCCACAACAAACGGCTCTTGGTGGAGATCACCCTCATCCAGCTTTCGCAACTGACACAGGAAGACGACGCGGACGGAGGGGCGGGGCGCCGCCCCGAGAAGACCTTAAAACCCTTGTTCAACCGCTCTGCCGGCACGACGGCCACACCTGCCGCCACACCGGTCAATCCGCACACGCCACAGGCAGCGGCGGAAAAGACGGCCTCCACCGTCAAGGAAACGACGGCAAACTACGAGACCTACCCGCATCATCCGTCGCCACTTCCGGCAGCACAGCCCGAAGGACGGAAAATACCTAAAGTCAAAATGGGGGCATTCGGCCCTTCCATCCGCCGCATCAGCCAGGAAACGACAGAAAAGCCGCCTGCGGACAAGCCGGCGGCAGAACCGGCACGCGCGTCCCGGCAACCGGCCGCCCCCCAGGAAGAGAAAGACTATCCCGTAACGGAAGACAACATCAACCACTGCTGGTTCGAGTTCATCCAGATCCTGCCGCAAGAGGAAACCGCCATGGCCCAACGCATGAAAGTCATCCGCCCCAAATTGCTCAAGGACGAGACTTTCGAGGTCGTGGTCGACAACGAACAAGTAAAAATCTACATGGAAAAGATGGCACCGAAAGTGGAGGAACACATGAGGAGCCATCTGCACAACCGGCGCATCCGGATGACCGTGCGCATTGCGGATCCCACGGAAAACACCCGTGTCACCAGCAAACCGCAACAACTCCAGATCATGGCCAAAAGGAATCCGGCCTTGCAAAAACTGAAAGACGAGTTCGGATTGGAACTCGTCTGATGCATGTGTGCGCTATTTTTTTATTTCAAATCGTGGTTCATCATGCGGTACTCCGCCATCTGCTCGAACTTCGTGCCTTTGCGGCCGTAGTTGGCATAAGGATAGATGGAGATGCCCCCGCGCGGCGTGAAGATGCCCGTCACCTCGATGTACTTCGGATCCATCAGCCGGATGAGGTCCTTCATGATCTTGTTCACGCAGTCCTCGTGGAAATCGCCATGGTTGCGGAAACTGAACAGGTACAGCTTCAGGCTCTTGCTCTCCACCATGCGGCGGTCCGGGATGTAGCTGATGCGGATTTCCGCAAAGTCCGGCTGCCCGGTGATGGGGCACAGGCTGGTGAACTCCGGACAGTTGAACCGCACCCAGTAATCGTTGCCGGGATGCTTGTTCTCGAACGCCTCCAACACTTCGGGCGCGTAATCCTGACGGTATTCCGTCTGCTTGCCCAAGGCCTTCAGGCCTTCCTTCTCTCTTTCTTCGCTCATATCGGTTCTTGATTTAGATTCCACGCTCCGCCGCGGCCTTCTGCGCCAGATATTTTCGCAGCCCCTCGTTGCGCAACTTACAGGCCGGGCAGTGTCCGCAACCCTCGCCCTGCACGCCGTTGTAGCAGGTCAGCGTGTCATGGCGCACGATGTCGAGCACGCCCAGCTCGTCCGCCAAGGCCCACGTCTGACATTTGTCCATCCACATCAGCGGCGTGTGGATGACGAACTGCTCGTCCATGCCCAGGTTCAGCGTCACGTTCAGGCTCTTGATGAAAGCGTCGCGGCAATCGGGATAACCGCTGTAGTCCGTCTGCGACACGCCGGTCACCAGATGGAAGATGCCCCGCTCGCGGGCGAACACCGCCGCGATGCTGATGAAGAACAAGTTGCGCCCCGGCACGAACGTGTTCGGACAATGCCCCGCGGGCTTCTCCTCGTCCATCTTCATCGTGGAGTCCGTCAGGGAATTATGCCCCAGCGTCCCGATGAGCGGCACGTCCATGCAGTGCCATTCCACTCCGGCTTTCTCCGCGATGGCCCGGGCCAGTTCCACCTCCTTCACGTGCTTCTGCCCGTAGGAAAACGTCAGGGCCACCACCTTCTTGAAATGCTTCTTGGCCCAGAACAGGCAGGTGGTGGAATCCTGCCCCCCGCTGAACACCACGAGGGCCGCTTCATGATTCATCGTCATAAGTGTGATATTTTTAAAATGTTATAAGAGATGTTCCGGTCGTACACGTCCACGCCCTCGTATGCCTTCACTCGGCGCACCACACGGACGGTCAGCGGCAACACGATGATTTCATACAGCGTCTTGAGCAGAATCTGCCAGAACATCATCCACAACAGGTTCTCCGCCGGCACGATGCCCCCCAGGGCGATGGGGAAGAAAATCAACGAATCCGCCGTCTCCCCCGCCACGGTGGACAGGATGGCCCGCGCCGAAAAACCGCGCCCTTCCGTGGCCACCTTCATCACACTCATGACATAGGCGTTCAGGAACGAGCCGCACAAGAACGCCATGAACGAGGCCGCCGCCACGCGGGGCGCCAGGCCGAAAAGCTTGTGGAAACCCTCCGCGTTGTCCCAATACGGCGCACCGGGGATGAGGTCGGCCACGAAGCCGAAGGCCACGAACAGGAAGTTCATCGCGAACCCTGTCCAGATCAGCAGCTTGGCCTTGTTGAACCCCCACACCTCCACGATGCAGTCGTTCACGATGTACGAGATGGGAAACACCAGGATGCCCGCCGTGATGTTGAACGGGCCGAACATGATTTGCTTTGTCGCCAAAAGGTTTGCCGATATGAGGCAAACACAGAACAGTATCCCCAAAAGCATAAAGGACACGCTCACCATTTTTCCTTTCATCTGTTTCTTGTTTTTTAAGAGGTTACCAAGCACTCATCGCACCCGTCGTCCGGGATGCGGATGCAAAGGTACGACAAAAGCCGGAAACGGGCAAGAAAAGCGGCACGAATCCTTGGAGCGAATATCCCCAATCACTACCTTTGCAGGAAGAACATCATATTCTAAACATGCGGACATCCATGAAAAGAATCTTGCTCGCAGCCTTGGCCGCCGCTTTCGCCATCGGCATGTCCGGACAAAACGGAACGGCCGTAGACACAGCGGAACAAAGGCTCTCGTCCATCCAGAACGGCATCCGGATGCGTTTGAAAAAGACAGTGCGGCTTTTCGTTCAGACCGACAGCCTCTTGCATAAGTATGGTGCTATCGGAAATGTCCCGGCCGATGCTTTAAAGCAGATGACCGCCGGACTGGAAGATGCCTTCCGCCAACAGGAGGAATTCTTCCGGCAAAGTCTTGAGGAAAACCGCGACAATCTCATTCCCGCCCGGCTCATCGCACAATATGGCAAACAAATCGAAACCTATTCGCAAGTCTTCAGGAACTGTGAATCCCTGTCCGAACACGCAGCAGCCGCTCATGCGGACAGCATCCCCGCACATGTGTTGTTCTCCGCGTTGAGCCACCTTGAACTTCAATGGGACGATGTAAGCCGCTTTCTGGAAACCTACCCTTACAAAGACCACGACATGCTGCAGCCCATCAGGCAGGAAATCGCGCTGTGCACCCGCACCCGGCCCGGCAAACCGTTCACCGACTTCACGATGGCCGGCCCGGACGGCACGCCCCGCCGGCTGTCCGACTTCGTGGGAAAAGGGAAATATGTGCTGGCGGACTTCTGGGCCAGCTGGTGCGGCCCCTGCCGTGCGGAAATGCCCAGCCTGCGGGAAGCCTACAACCGGTATGCCGCAAAAGGGCTTGAGATTGTAGGCATCTCGCTCGACTCGGACAAACGGGCCTGGATGCAGGCCACGGAACAGATGGGCATCACGTGGCCCCAACTGTCCGACCTGAAAGGATGGAAAAACGAAGCGGCCGTCCTTTACGGCATCCACAGCATACCGGCCACCATCCTGTTCGACCCGGAAGGCAACATCGTGGCCACGGGGCTACGGGGTGAGGCGCTGCGGGACAAGCTGGCCGAGATTTTCAAATAGGCAGCGGTTTCAGAAGGTGAAGTCCACCCCGAGGCCGAACACCTTGTTCGTGCGGGTGAAGCCGTCGCCGCCCTTGAGCGCGCCGGATGCCACCAGCGCGTCTGCCGTGGGTTGGCCCACGGCGGCGGCCACGGTGCCGCTGATGCCGTTGTAGTCGTCCGTCGTGCGGTCGTAGTCCTGATAGAAGGTGTGGAAGTAAGCCACGTTCACCTTGATGCGCTTCGTGGCCTGGATGCCCAGCCCCACGCCCAAGGAGTTGGAGGAGACGTTGAAGCTCATGTCCTTCATGTAAGCGTCCGTCAGCCCGTAGTGCGTGTTCTGCCATCCCGCGCTCAGCTGCAGGCGGTCACAGATGTCCCATTCCGCCCCGGCCAGGATTTCCCGCGAGCCGCTCTCCAACAGTTCCTGCGAGCCGCCCTCCTGCGAGGCCTGCTTGTCGAAGAAGTGGTGGTAGCCGGCCATGACGCGCAACGAGGGCAGGATTTCATACTGCGCCCCAAGGGTGAGCAGGGCCGGGATGTCCTCCTTCACCTTCCGCCCGTCACGGTAGCGGTCCAGCATCGCCAGGCGGTCGGCCGACGCGCTGTTGGCTGCACGGTTTTCCAACCGTATCTTCGTCTTGAACTCATACTTGGCCGCGAAATTGAACTTGCCTATCTTGTAATCCAACCCGAGAATGGGGGTGAATCCCCACCCCGTCTGGTCGCAATTCAGCGTCACGTCCTCCGTGGCCGCCGAAAGCACCCCCATTTGGTTAGCCGCCCCTGCCGCCTGCTGCGCCAGGGCTGCGTATTGCGCCGCCAGTTCGGCATTGCCGGCCGCAGCCGCCTGCTGGGCAGCGGCCTCCAGCTGTCCGGCCTGCTCCAGATAACCGGCCATCTGCGTGGCAAACAGGTCGGAAGCGCCGGTCATCTCCCCGCTGGCGGGATGGTTCACCGAGATGTCCCGCACGTAGCCGTAATAGTTACAGGTGGCATACACCAGCCGCCCGCCCACGAAGGCCGAGAGGTTGTCAGTAACCTTACAACCCGCACCAATCTGGAACCCATAATAATACTGCCGCCCGCGCATATAGCTGTCCATCGAATAGGCCGTAATGCCCAAGTCTTTTCCCAGCAAGGGCAATAACGCCGCCTGGCTCTCGAACGAACCAAGCCCGTCCTCGAAGGCGCACTTGCCGCCGCCCCCGCCGATGGCGAAGTTGAAGGAATACGACCAGCGGCCGCGGTTGTAGGCCGCCTGCAGGGACGGCACCACCGGTGCCTTGGCATCGCCCTTGAACAGCTTGACGGACTCGCCCCCGTTGCCCGCGCCATAAGCGAAAGGACCAAACGTGGAAGTCACCTCACGGGTCTGGTAGGCACTTTGGAAATTCAGCGACAGGTGGAAACCTTGGGGCAGGAACGCCACTCCCGCCGGATTACTGTACACGCCATCGATGCCGATGGCTCCGTCGCGTGCCGGATTACGCAGGAAGGCGATGTTCTGATTCGTGTTGGTCAACAGGCCGCCCGCAAAAGTTATGCCTGAAACCATCAGGCCCAAGGCCGCCACACAAATTTTTCGATTCATCATAAATAGATTTTTATAATTGAAGTGCAAATTTAACCATTATCAATAATACCATCCAAGGAAAGAGTGATTTTTTATTTCAAATCAAACCATTTTAATCTAAACCATCACCTCTCCTCCGGTTCTTCCCACGACACGTAAAAAGGCGGCAAGAGAAACGGAAATCAATGACTTGAGAAAAAAATGTGAATCGCTTGAGAAAAAAATGTGAATCGCTTGAGAAAAATCGGCCCCAGTTTTGACCGCGGTTTGGCATTCTTTTCTCCGCCCAACCTCTCCGCAGCCCCCGTCCGGCAGAAGTCCCCCAAAGTGTCCCGCCCGCTCCGTTCCGCTCCCCGGAAGTTGGAAATGCAACTTCTCCGCTCCTCCCCGTTCGCCATAATGTCGCGTTTTGCCGTTTTTTTTCGTTTATCTCAGGGATTTGTCGTAACTTTGCGGTTTCAAAGTGAATTCACAAAAAAAACAACGCGATATGTTCGACAACCTGAGCGAAAGACTCGAACGGTCTTTCAAAATACTGAAAGGTGAAGGAAAAATCACCGAAATCAATGTGGCCGAGACCCTCAAGGACGTGCGCCGCGCGTTGCTCGACGCCGACGTGAACTACAAGGTGGCCAAGACGTTCACCGACACCGTGAAGCAGAAAGCGCTGGGGCAGAACGTGCTCACCGCCGTGAAGCCCAGCCAGCTGATGGTGAAAATCGTGCACGACGAGCTGGCCACCCTCATGGGAGGCGAAACGGCCGAACTGAACCTGCAGGGCCATCCGGCCGTCATCCTCATGGCAGGCCTCAACGGCGCGGGAAAGACCACCCTCTCGGGCAAGCTCGCCCTGATGCTGAAGAACAAGAAGCACAAGAACCCGCTGCTGGCGGCCTGCGACATCTACCGCCCCGCCGCCATCGAACAGCTGAGAGTGCTGGGCGAACAGATCGGCATACCCGTCTACAGCGAGCCGGACAGCAAGGATGCCGTGGCCATCGCGCAGAACGCCATCAAGCAGGCCAAGGCCAAAGGCAACGACGTGGTCATCGTCGACACCGCCGGACGGCTGGCCGTGGACGAACAGATGATGCAGGAAATCGCCGCCATCAAGAACGCCATACAGCCGGACGAAACGCTCTTCGTGGTGGACGCCATGACGGGACAGGACGCCGTGAACACGGCCAAGGAGTTCAACGACAGGCTGGACTTCGACGGCGTGGTGCTCACCAAATTGGACGGCGACACCCGCGGCGGCGCGGCCCTCTCCATCCGCACGGTGGTGAACAAACCCATCAAGTTCATCGGCACGGGCGAAAAGATGGAAGCCATCGACCAGTTCCACCCCTCGCGCATGGCCGACCGCATTCTCGGCATGGGCGACATCGTGTCGCTCGTGGAGAAGGCGCAGGAACAATATGACGAGGAAGAGGCACGCCGCCTGCAGAAGAAAATCGCCAAGAACCAGTTCGACTTCAACGACTTCATGAGCCAGATCCAGCAGATCAAGAAGATGGGCAACCTGAAGGACTTGGCCAGCATGATTCCCGGCGTGGGCAAGGCCATCAAGGACATCGACATCGACGACAACGCCTTCAAGAGCATCGAAGCCATCATCCAGAGCATGACCCCGCGCGAACGGACCAACCCGGAAATCCTGAACACCAGCCGCCGCCAGCGCATCGCCAAGGGGTCGGGCACGAACATCCAGGACGTGAACCGCCTCATCAAACAGTTCGACCAGACGCGCAAGATGATGAAGATGGTGACGGGCAGCAAGATGGGCAAGATGATGGCCAAGATGCCTAAAATGCCGGGAATGCCCGGGATGCCCAAGATGAAGTAAGCCTTATACCTATTACTATTAGAGTTAGATTAGAAATGAAAGCTTGGCTGAACAAATATTGCGCCGCACTCCTCCTGCTCCTGAGCGGGGGAAGCGCGGCGCAAGCGCAAACGTCCTACAGCGTTTCCGGGCGCATTGACGACCCGGAGATGGAAGGACACAAGGTGTATCTGACCATATACGACACCAACCAAGTCATTGACTCGGCCACCGTGCGCGACCGGCGATTCCTGTTCGAAGGAAACGCGGAACATCCCTACTTCGCACGGCTGGACCTGGACAACTGGAAAGAATATGCCAACTTCGTGCTGGAAGATTCCGTCGTTATTGATCTCGCAAACCATCTGCCCAAATCTGGCGGGAAACTCTCGGAGAAATTCCTCACTTACTGGAACGAATACTACACGCATATCAAAAAATATAACAGCACCGTTATAGGGCTACAAGAAAGCATTATAGACAATCAGGAACGTGCGAAAAAAAGGAAGCGGCTTTAGACACACTTAAAGCGAGACTCACCCCCATATGCATAAAGTGGATGATGAACGAGCCTGACAACGGCGTGGGAGAACTCGCTTGGAGAGATTATTCCATGTACGCCTGCACTCCGGAAGAGGCCAAAGCCATCTATCCCCGGTTCAGCCCGTTCCTGCAAAACCTGAACTTCACCAAAGAACAGATGAAACTTTTTACCGCCCTCGAAAACACATCCGCCGGAAAACCGTTCATCGATGTCGAAGGTGTGGACATGGCGGGAAAACCATCCCGCCTCTCCGACTACGTGGGAAAAGGGAAATACGTACTTGTGGACTTTTGGGCACAATGGTGCGACCTTGCCGGCAAGAAATCGAAGAATACCTGGAACCCTTGTGGAAGAAATACCAAGGCACGGACCTGCAAATCGTCAGCATCGCCGTATGGGACAAGCTGGAACTCACCCGGGAGTTTCTCGCCGGGAAAGGCTACGCTTGGCCGCAAATTCTGGATGCCGGCATGAAACCCATGAAACAATACGGATTTGACGGCATCCCGCACATCATGCTGCTTGCGCCGGACGGCACCATCCTGGCCCGCGACCTGAGGGGAGACGCCATCGAACTGGAAATACAGAAACATCTAAATAAAAAAGGAGACTGAAACTTATGCAACTGATAGACGGAAAGGCTACCGCCGCGCAGATTAAGGCGGAGATTGCAGAAGAAGTGAAACAAATCGTGGAAAACGGAGGCAAACGCCCCCACCTGGCCGCCATCCTCGTGGGACACGACGGCGGAAGCGAGACTTACGTGCGCAACAAAGTACTGGCCTGCGAGGCCTGCGGCTTCAAGTCCACCCTGCTCCGCTTCGAGGACACCATCAGCGAGGCGGAACTGCTGGC
>CALUNJ010000055.1 GCA_944321975.1 uncultured Paraprevotella sp. | reverse complement strand
CGGATCCTTTTCCTTTCCGTAAGCTCCATTCCCAATCTATATGACCCTACATTGAAGGAGAATTCTATTTGATTAACAATCAACAAAATAAAGAATCCATTGAGACACACATTTTTTCTCTTGAGAACGGTTTTGTCCGATTCCGCCACGCGGCCTTTTTCCCTCAGGAGGCCGTAAAAACCTCTTCTGCGTCAGCGCAGCAAACCTTTAGTCTATCCCCGCTAAATTTCTACTTCCCCCAAAAAAAGTTCTATGGTCTCCAGAATGGCGTTCAGTGCTTAGCACGACCATGCCCAAATAAAGATAGCCGTCTTTCACAAGACAGCTATCCTCACATTAACCTAATTTCAATAATGAAAAACAATTTTTACTCCCTTCTATGCTCGCTTGCATAGTTGCTCTCTTAGGAAGAGATGGATTGATTTCGCATTCTTTTGACTTACAGCGCATTTCAGGATGTATTCCTCGTTTTTTTGAAACATAAATTGTTCCTATTGGAATAAAAAAAACGGGCATTCTTTGGCAAATTCCCTGATTTTGCGTATCTTTGTCCATTGAAGAAGGTTTTTTATTCCACTTGTGTATCTCTTCCTAAGAGATAGGCATCTGATGCGAAGCGCGTTGCGCTGTTCTTTAAATGAAAGACGGCACAACGTGCTTTGGAAATGTATTCTCAACTCTATAATTTGGAAAAAGCCAGTTTATATCTTTTGAGGAGTTGCTGGACTTTCGGCACCAACATTCTGTGCGGCATTTCCGGTTCCGGTTGCTTGACAAGTTGTTCCAGCAGCAGTTCCGTGCTGTTCGCCCAGAAAATGAATTTCATGTCGGGTTGGAACGTCGCGCTGAATTCCAGCAGGCGATCCAGCGTGAAGTCTTGCGCGACGATGCCTGCCCCGGCACACATCGCGTCGTATGCGTTGCATTCTTGTTCGATGTGCGCCGGAACCATCAGGATGGGTTTTCCCATATACATGGCTTCACACACCGATTCGAATCCCGCCGTGCTGGCATATGCGCGGCATCCGCCCATTTGTTCGAGGAAGGCGCGGTCGTCCAAGGGGTGAAAACTCAGCGTGCCGTCGACGTGTTTCACTTGTTTTTCGTTTCGCCGGTCCCAGAAGAACCTGAGCGGAACATCGGGGCGCGCCTTGTGCCAGTCCATGACTTGCGTGGAGAAGCCGGAGTTCACCATATACCCGTGAATATAGTCGCCTTGTGACACGGGCTGGCGTAGCACCTCCTTGCGGAGCAATGGCGGGACGACGAAGATGCGATGCCGGCTGTCGTCGGGCATGCGTTTGAAGGAAAGGGCCAGCATGCGGTTGGCGCCGATGGCCGTGATGCGTGTGAAGGTCTTCAACAACGCGAGATGCAGGCGGTTGACTTCCGGGAAGCGGAAGTCCTTGTGGAGAAACAGGTATTGATGCCCGATGCACACTTGCGTGGTTTCCGGCCGGCAGAACAGATAGGTCATGCCGGTGAGCAATTCGTAGAAATTGACCACGACGTCGGCGCCGGAGGCTTTGATGTGGCGGTTGATGAATGCAATGCTTTGGATGAAGGAAGGCACGCGCGCCAGGTTGTATAGTGCGCTGTATGCCAGATTGTTCCTCTGGTTTGCCGGAGTGGGGAGGAAATTCGGGCTTTCAAAACGGTAGAGGGGAGCTTGGAGTTTGCGGCGGAAAAATTGGGGAAGGTCGCGTGTGCGGCTTTTTCCCACGAGCACTTCCACCACCTCGTGCCCTTTTTGCCTCAAGTGTTCTTCGAGGGTCAAGGCTTGAGTCAGGTGTCCTCTCCCTTCGCCTTGTACGATAAACAGGAATTTCATGATGCGATAGTTAAGGGATTGGAGGTGTGGTCGTCTGCCGGCAGGCTGCCGGCAATGTCGGTGTAGTAGACGATGTTCCAGTTCCCGTGTTCGTCTTCAGTCAGGGCCGACATGGTTTCCACCCAGTCGCCGGAGTTCAGGTAACGTATGCCTTCGTATTCCGTGTTGTCCGGGTGATGGATGTGCCCGCAGATGATGCCGTCGTATTTCCGTGCTTTGGCAAATTCGGCCAGGGTGTGTTCAAAGTCCGATATATAGTTGACGGCCGACTTCACTTTTTGTTTGACGTGCTGCGAGAGCGAATAATAAGGCTTGCCCCGGCGGGCGCGGTAACGGTTGTAAAGGCTGTTGAAGCCCAACAGCATGGTGTAGCCGATGTCTCCCAGGAGTGCCAGCCATTTCATTTGGGTGGTCACCCGGTCGAAGATGTCCCCGTGGGTCACGAAGAAACGCTTCCCCCCGCTTTCCAGTTCATATTCCTTGACGATGCTGATGTTGGCGAAGTTCACGGGGGCGAGGTTGTCTAAAAAGTCGTCGTGGTTCCCGCGCACGTAGATGACTTCCGTGCCCTTCCGTTCCATCATTCTCATCAGGATTTTGAAGAAACGGGTGTGTTTGGCCTGCCATTTCTTGGTTCCGCCTTTTTTCAGGTGCCATCCGTCGATGATGTCCCCATTCAGGACGAGGCGGTCGCAGTCCACATTGCTTAAGAAGTGGCTCACTTCATCTGTCTTCGAATGCGAGGTGCCCAAGTGAATGTCCGACAATACGATGGTGCGATAATGCTTTCTTGTTTGTTCCATGACGTTTTCTCTTTAGACTTCACAAAGATAAGTAGGAAATGTGACAAATCAATTTCTTTTGGGTGAGAAAGTAGTGTCAGCGCGGGGATTTTCCTATTCCCGGCCTTTTTTCAGCGGTTTGAACCGGATTTTCCCCTTTTCGGCTTTGACCACCGCGCAGGCATGCTTTCCGAGCTTCACGGTTCTCGTCAGCCGCTGTCCGTCGGCCAGGATGTTGATTTTCAGCCGTTGCCTTTTCCCGCTGGGGTTATGGAGATATGCCCCGCAAGAGTCATTTTCCAATTGGCGGGCATCGACCCGGCCGTTTTGGATGAAAACGCGGAGAGTGTTTGACACACTTTGGACGGTGTCGCAATGGAAAGTGACAGTCGAGCCTTCCGGGGAGACCGTCGTGGTCTCCGTGAACACGGGCGCGCCTTCTGGCGTCATGATGTGCGTCAGCGTGCAGTCCGGCCTTCCGGCATAATTGCTCAGCAACAGGTAGCGGGTGTCGTCGGGATCGCAGGCTATGAGCCCGTTCCAGCCTCGGGGCACTTGTTCCGTGAGGGGAAGTGTCCGGGCTGCCATCCGGGCAGTGGTGGCGGAATCCACGTCGGTATAATAAACGAGGTGACGGCGGTCCACTATATCTCCTTTTTCAAAAGGCCTTTTGGCGCAAGAATATGCCGGATAGACTTTGGATAAAAAGATGGAACTGTTCAGCTCGCGGTCGCCGAAAGCGACGGACTTGCCGGCTTCCGCACGGACGATGCCCACCTCGTTGTCGATGTTAACCCAATTCCCTTCGAACACCACATTCCGGCTCCCGTCGCTTTGCGTGCGCCCCGTCGAGTGATAAAGCGTGCGCTGCGGGCGGGTGAACGGGTCGGTGCTGACGGCCATCAGTCCTCCCTTCTCTTCGGTGATGAGGCCGCCCGTCAGCCCGGCCACGTAGTCCATATAGATAAAAGCGTTTCCGGGCGTGGAATAAAGGGAGAAGTGATTCTCAAGGCTATTGCCGTTTGTGCGCAGGATGCCATTCATCGTGTAGCTGTTGCCCTTCAGGACATAGCGTCCGTCCACGACCGGCGTGGCGTCGGTGGGCTGCCCGCTGACGGTGTACCATCCTAAGATGTTCCCGGTGTTGTGTGCCTTGTAGGGCACGATAATCTTATTCTTCCCCGGGGTGTTGGAAGTAATATAGCCCGTATAGCTTTTCAGGCCGCCGCTCCACGAGAACACGCTGAAGCGTGCCGGCGAACTGGCCCGTATGATGTTTTGCGTGGCAAACCAATGGGCTTGTTGCTGGGATTGGCGGAAATCCGCCCAGTCCGTGGGGCGCATGTCGGCCGTGGAAGCCAGCTCGTGCATGAGGTAAGTCATCATCACCCGGTGGCCTTCCACTCCCATTCGGCGCGGGCCGATGTCGCTGTTCAGCAGCCAGCTGCCGTCATCCGTGGTGCGTTGCCGGGCTTTGATGTTTTTATAAGCCAGATTCTCCAGCATCAGCGCGTCCGGGTCGCGCAAGAAGCAGGCGGCGGTGGAATAGCTCGTAATTTGATCATAGAGGAACATGCTCCAATCGTTGCCGTTGGGCATGGCCAGTTCGCCATCGGCCAGGGCCAGGCGGCAGAGCACCTCGTCCATGACGGCCTGGTTGTTGTGCATCAGGGCGTTGGTCTTCCATCTCGGGTTGTCGCCTTGGAAGAGGTGCAAGGCCAGATGGGATTCTCCCAATTCCTGCATCACGACGTTCTGGTAGGAGGTGTGGAAATAGCCGTGGTTTTGGAGGGTGTAGTCTTCATACAAGTTGTTCCCTATGTAAAAGTCTTGCACGGTCTTTTGGTCGTAATCCGGATCGACAATGGTCGGGTCGGTGGCGTCATCCACGTGGGAATAACAGTTGATGGCAAACTGCCGCAGGCGGTCAAACCACTGGGGGGCAAGGGGGTCGTCGGGGTACAAGCCGAGCGCACAAGCCAAGATGTTGGTTTCCCATCCGTTTTCTTCGGCTTTCGTGTCGCCTGCATAGCCAGTGGGGATGTCGCGTTGCAACTCATAGTCGCATTCGGCTTTAATCATATTGTAGATGCGTTTTTTCTGTTCTTCGCCCAAGAGGTCGTCCAGGAAAAAGGAGGCATAGGCCAGCGACATGGCCCACAGCGAGCTTTCCCACACATGGTCCGCACGGCTGACCGAGCCCCAATAGGCATGGTCCGAGGTGGTTTTGAGCCGGTTCGCCTTATGGGTGGAATAGCCGAAGGCCAATGATTTCACCGCCATGTCTTCCACGTCGTTCCACGAGATGCCCTCCGGGAGTTCGGCTTTCCCGCGTCCATACTTGTGGAGGAAAGCGCAGATCATGGAAAAGTCGGCATTCGTGCGCACGCCGTCTTCGTTGCTGTGCCCCGCGCTGTGTCCCTTGAAATAGCCGCAGGCTTCCCCCGCTTGGTTGGGTTCCGCGCAGTCATGCCAGATGTTGCGGGCGTAAGTCATTGAGTTGGCCAGCATTTGCAGCAGATCCTGCTGCATGGTGGCTTCATCCACGAAACCGTGGGCGGGGTCGTTTTCCCCGCAGGGTTGCGCCACCGCTTGAAGCGGGACGATGACGGACGAGGAGCCGGCATCCGGAAATCCGGGGACAGGGCGTGCTTGTCCCTGAAGACACAGGCAGCAAGCCAGAAGGCTTCCAAAGGTCAATACGTTCTTTTTCATGTTCTTCTCTTTTTGCAGAAGTAATTAGGTCGAGAATTTCATTTTCTGCCAAAAGTATAACAAAAGACCTTACGCGCCAAATTTGGAGCGCACAAAAAGCGTTGACACAGGCCGGGGAGCCCGGAAAAGAGCGTTCCGGACCCGGCGGCTTATGTTTTTTGAGCCTATACGGTTCCGGAAACAAAGAAAAAGGGAACCGGTTGTTGCGTGGTTTTATGGGAATGAGTAATTTTACGTGGATTTTAATCATGGATAAAAAATGAAAGAAGACATGGAACTTGTAGCACGCTTTTTGAAATATGTCGGTTTCGACACGCAATCGAGTGAAGAGGGACAGGGATGCCCGAGCACGGGCAAGCAGATGGTGTTTGCACGCTATTTGGCTGACGAACTGGAAGAGATCGGTTTGGAAGAGGTGGAACTGGACGGACATGGCTATCTGTTTGCCACGCTTCCGGCGAACGTGGACGGCGAGGTGCCCACCGTGGGGTTCATCGCCCACATGGACACTTCCCCCGATTGCCCGGGCGAGCACGTGAAGCCGCGCATCGTGGAGCGTTACGACGGGGGCGACATCGTTTTGTCGGCCGAAGACGGGATCGTGACATCTCCGGCACAGTTCCCGGAACTTCTGGCCCATGTGGGAGAAGACCTGATCGTGACCGACGGGCGCACTTTGCTGGGGGCGGACGACAAGGCCGGCATCGCGGAAATCGTGCAGGCTATGGTCTATCTGCAGGCGCATCCCGAAATCCGCCACGGAAAAATCCGGGTGGGCTTCAATCCCGACGAGGAAATCGGCATGGGAGCCCATTTGTTCGATGTGGAGAAGTTTGGTTGCGACTGGGCTTATACGATGGATGGCGGAGAAGTGGGCGAGCTGGAATTTGAGAATTTCAACGCCGCTTCGGCAAAAGTCGTGATCAAGGGGCTGAACGTGCATCCCGGCTACGCCAAGGGCAAGATGCGGAATGCCATGCGCGTGGCTGCCGACTTCATCCGCCGGATGCCTGCGGGCGAGACGCCGGAAACCACGGAAGGCTACGAAGGATTCTATCATCTGACGGGCATGAAAGGCACAGTGGAAGAGGCCGTGCTGTCTTATATCATCCGCGACCACGACCGGCAGAAGTTTGAAGCCCGCAAGGCGTTCATGGAACAGCTGGCTGAGACGTTGAACGGGGAATGTGGCGCAGGGACGGTCGCCGTGGAGACGCATGACCAATATTATAACATGCGCGAGAAGGTCGAGCCGATGATGCAGATCATCGACATCGCGAAAGAAGCCATCGAGGCAGCCGGCGCGAAATGCCAGGTAAAGGCCATCCGGGGCGGCACTGACGGGGCGCAGCTGTCCTTCAAGGGCCTGCCCTGCCCGAACATCTTTGCCGGCGGACTGAATTTCCACGGACGGAACGAGTTCGTGCCCGTCCAAAGCATGGAAAAGGCCATGATGACGGTGGTGAAGATTGCGGAACTGACGGCAAAACGGGCCAAGGAGGACTGACGCATGGAACAGATTCCGGCGTTGGTGCAGGATTTGGCGTTGATCTTGCTGGTGGCCGCCATGGTGTCCTTGCTGTTCAAGTGGCTGAAGCAGCCCGTGGTGCTGGGCTACATCGTGGCGGGATTCATCTGCAGTTCCCATTTCGGTTATACTCCATCGGTGAGCGACGTGGGGAGCATCGACCTGTGGGCACAGATCGGGGTGATTATCCTGTTGTTCACGTTGGGATTGGAATTCAGTTTCAAGAAGATCCTCAGGATGGGGGCGGCGCCGGCCATTGCGGCGTTGACCATCATCTTCTGCATGATGTTTCTCGGCACGGCGGTGGGCCATCTTTTCGGTTGGGGCAGCATGGACTGCATCTATCTGGGCGGCATGTTGGCCATGTCTTCCACGACCATCATCTACAAGGCCTTCCAGGACCTTGGCGTCTTGCAAAAAAAATTTGCCGGGATGGTGCTGAGCGTGCTGATCCTGGAGGACATTTTGGCCATCGTGCTCATGGTGATGCTGTCCACTTTTGCGGTGAGCCACAACATCGAGGGTGGAGAGGTGGCCTCCGGCTTGCTCCGGTTGGGCTTTTTCCTGGTGCTTTGGTTCGTGGTGGGATTGTATTTCATCCCCATCATCCTTCGGAAGAGCCGGCGTTTCCTGAACGACGAAACCCTGCTCATCCTGTCTCTGGCCCTCTGTCTCATGATGGCCATCGTGGCTGTGGATTCAGGGTTCAGCGCGGCCTTTGGCGCATTCGTCATGGGCTCGATCCTGGCGGAAACAGTCGAGGCGGAACGGATCGCGACGCTGGTCGGGCCGGTCAAGGACTGGTTCGGCGCCATCTTTTTTGTTTCGGTGGGCATGTTGGTGGATCCGGCCGTGCTGGTGGAATATGCCTGGCCGATTGTGGCCTTGGTGCTGACCATTATTTTGGGGCAGGCCGTTTTCGGCACCTTCGGCTTCATCCTGGCCGGGCAGCCGCTGAAAGAGGCCATGAAGTGTGGCTTCAGCATGTCGCAGATCGGCGAGTTTGCTTTCATCATCGCTTCGCTCGGCATGTCATTGGGCGTGACCAGCCACCACCTCTACCCTGTTGTCGTGGCCGTTTCCGTCATCACGACGTTCACCACGCCCTACATGCTCAAAGCGGCCGGGCCGGCCTATGGCTACCTGTGCCGCATCCTGCCCAAGGGATGGGTGGCCTGGCTGGAGCGCTACACGCCTGGCACTTCGGCCGTGGTGGCCAATCATTCCGGCAAGTGGCACAAACTGATTGCGGCCATGGTGAAACAGATTGTCGTGTTCACGATTCTCTCGATGGCGGTCATCGCCCTTTCGTTCCGTTTCCTTCTTCCTTTCCTGCGCGAGGTGCTGCCCCATTGGTGGGCCAATGCGGTGTGCGGCGTGCTCACCTTGTCGTGCATCTCCCCGTTTTTGCGCGGCATCATGGCGCGCGGGCGCCGGTCTTCGTGGTTCATCGCATTGTGGCGGGAAAGCCGCTACAACCGTTTGCCCTTGGTGTTCACCTTGATTGTCAGGGCTGTGGTGGTCTGCATGCTGGTGTTCTATATCATTCGTTTCCTGGTGCCGTTTGCCGACCCCGTCTTGCTGTTGTTTGCCTTGCTGATGGCGGGAGGCATCATGTTGTCCCGCCCCTTGATGGTCAATTCCATGCGGATGGAGAAAGTGTTCATGGAAAACTTGCATAGCCGCGAGGCCAAGGCGCAGCGTGAGGGCAAAATGCCGCCCGGTTATGCCGACCGGCTGCTGTCCCGCGACTTGCACATCGCGGATTTCGAGATTCCCCAGGAATCTATCTGGGGAGGGCGGCCATTGGGCGACCTGAAGTTCGGGCAACGCTTCAATGTGCATGTGGTGTCCATCATCAGAGGAACCCATCGCATCAACATCCCCAACGGGAACGACCGCATTTATCCCCGCGACCGCATCCAGGTGATCGGCACGGACGAACAAATCGGCGGCTTCTCGGAGGCATTGGGACAGACCGTGGTGCTGGACGCCGAGCTGTCGCCGGACCGTGAGATGCAGCTCAAACAGTTCTTGGTGGCACCCGACATGGATTTTGCCGGAAAACGGTTGAAAGACAGCGGTGTACGCGACAAATACCATTGCATGATCGTGGGCTTCGAGTCAGCCAACGGCATGTTGGAGAAGCCGGATGCCGACCGCGTGTTCCGGCCGGGCGACGTGGTGTGGGTCGTGGGCGAGAAAGAAGCATTGGCCGCGTTGTTCGCGCAGAAGAAAGGATGAGCCTGCCACGTGGAAGGGAGCCGGAACCATGACGCGGAAATGGTGCAGGGCATGTCCGAATCTACCCAAGGCGAGGTACACGGAGGCAGGATGAAAGGCTTTGCACAGGCTTTCACGGAGGCCATGGAACGAGCCTGTCCCGGATTGTCCGGAGAAGCCGGGCTGGAAGAGCCGGGCAAGGCACCCTGCTAACGACAAAGAGTGGCCCACGCTCCGGACGGCATCGGGCTGAACACATGCCGTCCGGAGCCTTGAACAAAACAAAAAAGCGAAATTCAGTCATGGAAAAAGCATTTGAATTTTTAAGGGCGCATAAAGAAGTGGCACTTGCCACCGTAGAACAGGACAAACCCAAGATCCGGGGGTTCCAAATCATGAAACTGGAAGGGCATACCCTTTACTTTGCGACCTCGCCGCATAAGGAAGTGTACAGGCAACTGCAAGAAAACCCAAACATTGAATTACTCGCCATGGACGGGGACATATCCGTGCGAGCGGCCGGCCGCGCCGTGTTTGACGTTCCAGACGAAGTGGCGCGTGAAATCTATGCGGACAATCCGGTCTTGCCCCGCCTGTACAAGCAATATACGGACTTAGCCTATTTCCGTCTCCCTGTCACCCTGTTGGACTATTACGACCTGACTCCGACGCCTCCCGCTTTCGAGCATCATGAGTTTGGGGAACAGGGCTGACCTTCCCCGTGCCGGATTTGCAGCCACGTCTTTCTTTGGAAAATGTTCTATTTGGGACTGTTTCCAACACCCCTCCCATTCGTAACCCGGATTCTGGAGAAAAAGCCGTGGACGGCCACAGTGGCACACGGACATTTTGTCCGCAATTCAGACCCGCCCCGTGCGGGAGCCCCGGCGGAAAAGCGCACGCGAAAGCTGCCGGGAAGCCCCCTCTCAAGAGAAGCGGGAAATTCTCGCTTGAGAAAAAAATGCAAATCACTTGAGAAAAAAGTGTGAATCACTTGAGGGGAAAAATGGCCGGGCAAGAATTTTGCAACCCGCTCATCCAGAGCATTTTTACAACGTCACTTCAAAAGAGGGGCAAAAGGCTCCACGCAGTCATCGGGTTCCACTGAAGAGGGCCGGCGCGGACACGGGGTGTCGTTTTTTTTCTGCAAAAAAATCCTGCCTCCGTCCGGGGGCAGGACGTTTGGGGAGTGCGCTCCACGGAACTTTCCCGAAGGCCGGTCAGGGTTCTTCGTCCTCTTCCTCGTCATCGTCCAGGTCGAAGTCAAACAAAAGGTCGTCCAGATACTCCGGCGCGGTGAATTCCTCCAGGCTGCGGCGGTCTTTCTTGGTGGGGCGCCCGGTTCCTTTTGCCCGGTTGACAAAACCGCTGATGCGGTTCATCTCGAGCAACTCGTATTGTGCGGGCGGAGTGACGTTCTCCAGGATTTCCGGAATGAGCTTGGCTCCTACGCGCTTCTCGATGGCTTGTTTGATCTTGAAGGAATAGGTGACGGGCGGCTTGCGCACGTTGATGATGTCGCCGGCCCTGACGGTGCGCGACGGTTTCAGGGGCGCGCCGTTCAGTGACACTTGCCCTTTCTTGCAGGCCGCCGCCGCCATCGAGCGGGTTTTGAAAATCCGGGCGGCCCACAGCCATTTGTCCACTCTCGCTTCGTCCATGTTCTCTTTGGTCGTCTTATTTCTTGTTATACTGGTTCATCGTGATTTGTATGCCACACAGGCAAAAGCTCTTGATCATTTCGCCGGCCAACGCCACCCGCTCGTCCATCGTTTTCAGGTCTTCCTCCGTGAAGTGCCCCAGCACATAGTCGACCTGCCCTCCCCGTGGAAATTGGTTGCCTATGCCGAAACGCAGGCGGGCATAGGCTTGCGTGCCCAGCACGGAGGCGATGTGTTTCAGCCCGTTGTGGCCGCCGTCGCTCCCGCCGGGTTTCATGCGCAAGGCACCGAAGGGGAGCGAGAGGTCGTCGACGACGACCAGCGTCCGTTCCAGCGGGATGTTTTCCTTGTTCATCCAATATCTCACGGCGTTGCCGCTCAAGTTCATGTAGGTGGACGGTTTCAGGAGCACCAGTTGTTGCCCCTTGAGCGACAGCGTGGACACGGCCCCGTAGCGTTTGTCCTCAAAAACAAGGTTGGACGCCTTGGCCAAGGCGTCCAACACTCTGAATCCTATGTTGTGGCGGGTGCCATCGTACTCACTGCCGATGTTTCCCAGGCCGACAATCAGATATTTCATCCTGCAGTCCTGTTCGCGGATTAGTTCTCAGCCGCGGCTGCAGCTCTTGCGCCACGGGTCATCTTCACTTGGCAAACCACGACATCCTTGCTGGTCACGAGTTCGAGCCCCTCGAAGTGCAGTTCGCCCACCTTGATGGTCTTTCCGAGGCCCAGGCTGGTCACGTCGATGTCCAACCGCTCGGGAATCTGGGTGTAGACGGCTTTCACCTTCAGCTTGCGCACCGATGCGGCCAGACGTCCACCGGCCTTCACGCCCTCTGCCAAACCGTTCAGTTTGATGGGCACTTCCATGACGATCGGATGCACGTCGTTCACTTCATAAAAATCCACATGAAGCACATTGTCCTTCACCGGGTGGAACTGGATTTCCCGCATCACCGCCTTGTAGGACTTCCCGTCGATGTCCAGATTGACAGCATAGATGTCCGGGCTGTAGATCAGGTTGCGCAACTCGGCGTTGGTCGTCGTGAACGGGAGGGAGATGCTTTCCCCGTTTTCATTTTTCATGTTGCCATACAAGTTGCAGGGAACCGCGTCCGTTTTGCGGAGCGCGCGTGCCGACTTTTTCCCGAACTCTGTCCGGGCGGTGCCTTTGATGTTGATCTCTTTCATTTTGATAATTTTTTGTGCTACTATAAATTAAGTATTTTCTAAATGCCTAATCCGCCATCACACGAGGTGAGCATCCAGCGATGATGCCGAAAAGCGGTGCAAAATTACTGCTTTCCGGCGGATATGCCAAATCTTTGTGCCCTTTTTATGCCCGTGCCCGCGTTTTTCAGCCCCGGGCGGGAAAAGTTCCGGGCCGTGTGCCGGTTCCGGCCTCCTCCCCCTTAGAGGTTGCCCGGAAAACCACCCGGCACACCCACCCCGAAGCAAACGGACGGCCCAGGTTCCACAGGACTTGGGGCGGGAATCCCGAACAGCTTCTTAGGACTCAGAAAATGGAGCCGCTTTTTGCAAGACAAACATTTTTTTGTATTATCTTTGCAGAACCATTAAAACTAAATAATAAATTCGACTAAAGAATGGGCATTATCTCAAAATTATTAGGAAAAAAGGAAGAGGAAACGCGCGTGGGCGGAATGGAAGACTTCATGACGCTGATTCGGGTGTATTACCAAGCCGTGATGGCCATGCAGCTGGGCATCAGCAACCTGGCCGCCTTGCCCGACCTGCGCATATTCAAACAGACATTGCACGTGCCTACGGTGAACAACAAGCTGGGCATCGGGGAGCGCAAGCGTTGCCAGGACATGCTGAAGGACGTGTATGGCATGCCGGACGGGTTCTTCAAGGAAATCGACGCCAGCATCAAACGCAACTGCCGGAATATTAACGATGTGCGCACCTACCTCCTCATGTTCCAAGGGTTTAGCCAAGACCTGATGATGTTGATGGGCAACCTGATGCAATGGAAATTCCGCATGCCGTCCATGTTCCACAAGGCCTTGCGCGGAATGACGGCCAAAACCATCAACCAAGTGATGACTAAAAACGACTGGAAGGATGACAACGTGCGGCGCACTTGCGTCAACATACGCCAGTATCAACACCGGCTGGGGTACAGCGAGGAATGGATGACCGAGTATGTCTACCGCATTATCATGCTGGCCAAAAAAGAGCCAAAGCCCAAAGACGCGGACGAGAAAAAGTAAGGCAAAAACTTGGGACGTTTGAGGTTTTTTCTTAATTTTGTAACGGAAAGGCAAAAATGACAGCAGAGGAAGAGGCTTTGGCTCGCAAGTTGGAAACCCGTGTCGCCCACTTGCTGTGGGAGCATGACACGCTGAAAAGCCGAAATGCCGAAATCACCCGTGCCTTGGAGGAAAAAGAACGGCTCATCGCCGAACTCCGTGCACAAGTAGAGACGCTGCAATCAGATTATGCCAACCTGAAGACAGCCAAGATGCTTGACATTAGCGGCGGCGACATGAAAGAAGCGAAGTCGAGACTGTCGAGGCTCGTGCGTGAAGTGGATAAGTGCATCGCACTTTTGAACGTGTAGGAAGACACAATGGAAGAAAGCGAGGACTTTACAATAAGGCTGACGGTGTGGGAGCACACGTTCTATGTCACCGTCAAACGGCAAGAAGAGGAAATCTACCGGAATGCGGCCAAGGCATTGGACATGCAGTACAACAAAATGACATCGCAATATCCCGGACAGACCCCTTCGACTTATATGTGCATGGCGGCATTGGCCGTGGCGGTGCTTTGGCAGAAAGAAACATCGCGCAACGACACCCGCCCGCTGGTGGAAAGCATGAAACGCATTCTGACCACATTGGGCGCGGACACCCAGGCACAATAATAAGAAGCTACTTGAAAAAAACGGAAAAAGGAAACAACACGCACGGCTTTCCCTCTCCGCCCGCACAGGCGGAAAGGGTGGCGGTGCGTTATTTTTTTATTTATTCATTAAAAACAAACAGGAAATATGGAAATCATAATCTCCGTAGCCAGCCTCATCGTGGGGTGCATAGCGGGATTTGCAGTGTTTCGCTATGTGGCGACAGGAAAGTATCGGAAGATCATTGAAGAGGCCAAAAAAGAAGCAGAAGTCATCAAGGAAAAGAAACTGCTTGAAGTGAAAGAGAAGTTCCTCAACAAGAAGTCGGAACTGGAAAAGGAAGTGCAACAGCGCAACCAGCAAATCCAGCAACACGAAAACCGCCTGAAACAACGTGAGCTGAGCCTGAACCAACGCCAGGACGAACTGAACCGCAAGAAGGCCGACCTGGAAACCGACCGCAAGCGGCTGGAAAACCAACAACAAGCGTTGGCCCACAGGGAAGAGGAACTGAAAGGGCTGGAAGCCCAGGAACGCGAAAAACTGGAGGCCATCAGCGGGCTGAGCGCGGAAGAAGCGCGCGAACGGCTGATCGAGTCGTTGAAGGACGAAGCCAAGACCGATGCCGCCAGCTATATCAATGAAATCATGGATGACGCCAAGATGACGGCAAACAAGGAGGCCAAGCGCATCGTGATACAAACCATTCAACGGGTGGCTACGGAAACTGCAATCGAAAACAGCGTCACGGTGTTCCACATAGACAATGACGAAATCAAGGGGCGCATCATCGGGCGCGAAGGACGCAACATCCGCGCACTGGAGGCAGCCACCGGCGTGGAAATCGTGGTGGACGACACCCCGGAAGCCATTGTCATTTCCGCATTCGACCCCGTGCGGCGCGAAATTTGCCGCCTGGCCTTGCACCAACTGGTGTCGGACGGGCGCATTCATCCGGCCCGCATTGAAGAAGTGGTGGCCAAGGTGACGAAGCAAGTGGAAGAAGAAATCATCGAAACCGGCAAGCGCACCGCCATAGATCTGGGCATCCATGGCCTGCACCCGGAATTGGTGCGCATCGTGGGAAAAATGAAATACCGCAGCAGCTACGGGCAGAACCTGTTGCAGCATGCGAGAGAGACCGCAAACCTCTGTGCCGTGATGGCTTCGGAACTGGGACTGAACCCCAAAAAGGCGAAACGTGCCGGGCTCCTGCACGACATCGGCAAGGTGCCCGACGAGGAACCGGAACTCCCGCACGCCATTTACGGAGCCAAACTGGCCGAGAAATACAAGGAAAAGCCTGACATCTGCAACGCGATCGGGGCGCATCACGACGAAATGGAAATGACCTCGCTGCTGGCACCCATCGTGCAAGTGTGCGATGCGATCAGCGGCGCACGTCCCGGTGCCCGCCGAGAAATCGTGGAAGCCTACATCAAGCGCCTGAACGACCTGGAGAACATCGCCATGAGTTATCCGGGGGTCACCAAGACTTATGCCATCCAGGCCGGACGCGAATTGCGCGTCATCGTGGGGGCGGACAAGATAGACGACAAGCAGACGGAAAATCTCAGCAATGAAATTGCCAAGAAAATACAAGATGAAATGACTTATCCGGGACAAGTGAAAATCACGGTCATTCGTGAAACCCGTGCGGTAAGTTACGCCAAATAAAAACCGGCCTTGCCTTGACCGGAAAGAGGGTGCGTCGTGACCAGCGACGCACCCTCTTTGGTTTGGCGGGCGGGGAAGAGAGCGGCAACGGTAGCGGCCACCACGCGCCTCCCCCGTGCCGCCTTCCCGGGCCGGATTTGCAATCCGGAACCACCGGATATCAGGATTTCCACCTCCGCCATCTCCTTCTGGATTCCAAAAGCCGGAAGGAGAAGGCGGAGACAGGGCCGTGATACGACAAAAAGCCGCCCGGGAAAAAGAAACTTCCCGGGCGGCTCCCGTCTTTAAGAAGCGCCGATGTGCCGGGACGGCACATCGGCGGTGTGTGCGTTTTTTATAAGTCGTTGCCCCAGATGTCGCTGAAGCCTTCGTTCTTGTTGGCCATGCCTTCAAATTTGTTCAGCGCGTTGATGTCCACATCCAAGATCTGGTTGGAGAGCGCGAGCATGCCTTGCAGCTCGACTTCGTTCACCGTGCATGCCGGTGCCACATACTTTCTTTTTTCCATATGTCGAATCTGTTTTTTAGGTTTTCGGTTTATTTCACGGCCACTTTCTTGCCGTTCACGATGTAGAGTCCGCCCTGCAAGCCGTCGGTAGCTTCGGCGGCAGGCACTTGTGCGCGCACTCTCACGCCACTGATCGTGTACACGTCCACGAGCTGGTTGCCGCCGGCTTCCACGCCGTCGATGCCCGTCACGTTGCCATCCAGCGAGATCACGCGCATGTTGGCACCGGCAGCTTCCATTTCGGGCACTTCATTCATGTTGATGTAAGCGCGGTTGGCCCCCAGCGTGCAGCCTGTGCCGCAGAGTTGTACCTTGTTCGCGCTGCTGATCATGTACATGCCAGCCTCCACGGCGATGTTCTCAAACGTACCTACCAAACCGTTGGCGCTCTGGGCGGCTTCAGCCTGGTCGACGCTGTAGGCCGCGAGCAGCAGGTCGCTGGTGGCACTGAAGATGTAGGGCACACCGGCTGCCAGTTCCGTCACCGGAGCCAACACAATGGCCGACGGCTGTCCGCCGTTCATCAACTTGCCGGCCACGGAGTAGAATTCCACGCCGGCGAAGTCACCGGCTGCCACAGCGTAGGGCAGGCAGATGGTGCCATAGTTGCCGGCAGACACCGTGCGGGTGTAGCCGT
>CALUNJ010000054.1 GCA_944321975.1 uncultured Paraprevotella sp. | reverse complement strand
GATTATGCGCCCGAGAACACCCTGGTGGATGAGAAAGTGTATAAGGACGAAGGCACGGCGGAAGCCGCGCTGATGGGTGCCTATGTGCGGCTGAACGTGTTCCTCGCAGGGGCACCGCAGGATCAGAATAACTACTCCAACACGGGCTATATGTATTTGTTGGGCGACGTGGGCACGGAGAATCTGGCCATACGCAGCACGGCGACCGACTATCTGGCCGTGGAGACGGGCGAGTACAGTTCTGCCGTGCACGACGGGATGCTCTATAACCTGTGGCATTGGTGCTACAACGCAGTGGACATGGCCAACAACGTCATCTCCGGCATCCAGCGCTTCGGCGACTATGACCCGGAGGTGGAAGCGCAACATGTCGCGGAAGCCAAGTTCATCCGCGCTTATTGTTACTTCGCCATGCTTTGTGCGTTCGGTGACCAGGCATTGCTGGGCCACGACGATGGGGCGGGCGTGGTGCTCCGGCTGGAGCCGTATAACGGCTATAATCCCGAGGAGGTGGAAGGACGCGCCACGAACGCCGAGTGCTGGAACCGTGTTATCACCGACTTGGAGGAAGCGATTCCCGACCTGCCTGAAGCCGTGCCGGCCGCAGCCGAGCGCATTCGAGCCAACCGGGCGGTGGCGCAGGCTCTGCTCAGCCGTGTTTATCTCTATAAAGGGACTTACACGGGCAACGTGGAGGAACTGACGGCGGCGCGGGATTATGCGTCGGACGTGTTGGACGTTTCCGGCTACACGTTCTCCACGTCCAGCACGGAGTTCAGCACCGCCTTGTTCCCGAGCAACGAGTATTCCCAGACTACCTCTTATCCCGACCCGACCACGCGCAGTGGCGAGTTGTTGTTTTTTGAGCCGAGCCGCCTCTACGCGGACAACTACCCCAACGGGATGTCTTTCTATTATGAAAAACGTTCCGGTTACGTGCCGCAGGAGAGGCTTGCGCTCTATGATGCCGACGACGTGCGCCGCACCTATCTGCTTCGGACGGGGTCGCGAACGAGCTATCCGAACGACAGCACTTGCATGAAATATGCGGGCGGGCAGTATGACGACGTGGTGTTCATCCGTCTGGCCGAGGTGAAACTGACTTACGCCGAGACGCTGGTGCGCGTGGGCGGGTCGGTGACGGCCGAGGCGGTGAAACAGCTTGAGGACGTGCGCCTGCGGGCTTATCCCGATGGGGCGAAACCCGAGGCCCGCACCGTGGCCGACTTCCCGTCTGCGGACGATTTCCTCCGCGCGGTGCTCATCGAGCGCAACCGGGAACTGGCTTACGAGGGCCATTACCGGTGGGATCTCATGCGCACGGGCAATTTCCTGGGCGACGCGAAACTGGGCGCGGTGGACAAGTCGCGCTGGAATCTTCCGGTGCCGGAGTATGAGATCCGGATTTCAGAAGGGGTCATCTCACAGAATTCAGGTTATAATTGATTGGACATAAAAAATGAAAACGATGAAAGGAAAACTTGTGCTGCTCTTGGCTGCCGTGTGCTTTTGCTTCGGCGGCCTGCGGGCGCAGGAGGCCGATGGAGGCGTGAAGTTCGTGGAGGGAAAAACCTTCAACGAGGCTTTGGCCTTGGCCAAAGAGAGTGGAAAGATGCTTTTTGTGGACTGCTACACCAGCTGGTGCGGCCCTTGCCGCATGATGGCCACGAAGGTGTTTCCCCAAAAACTGATGGGGGACTATTTCAACGAGAAGTTCGTGAGCGTGAAGATCGACATGGAGAAGGGCGAGGGACCCGAGTTGCACAAGCGTTTCAACGTGCGCGCTTATCCCACCTTCCTTTTCCTCGATGCCGACGGCAAGGAACTGAACCGCATTGTGGGCGGTGATGCCGACGCGGCCAAATTCCTCGCCAAGGTGAAAGAAGGACTGGGTGAGAAGGGCTTGGCCGCCATGACGGCCCGTTACGAGGGCGGCGAGCGCGACACGACCTTCCTCATGGACTACCTCGAAGTGCTGGGCACGGCTTATGATTCCGGGAAAGCGGCCGAGGTGGCCGAAGTCTTGCTCAAAGGACGCGGGGCGGACATGTTGGCCAATTCCCGGCTCTATGCAGCCTTCCTGCAGTATAACTCTTCGCCCCTTTCCGAAGCGTTCCGCTACGTGTCGGCGCACAAGGAGGAGTTCTATGCCCGCTATGGGCGGGAGAACCTCGACCGCATGATGTCGATGGCGTGGATGGCTTATCCCCGCACGTTTATCAAGAAGGGAGAAGACGGCAAGGTGACTTACGACAAGGACGGCATGGCCGCCTACGTGAAGGAGATGAAGAAAAACGGGGTGGAGAACCGTGACGAGATCGTGCTCCTCTCCGACATCAACGTGGCCGAAGCCATGGGCGACTGGAAGGAGTATGCCGACTGCTGTTCCCGTTACATCAAGAAGTATGGCGCCAAGGACATGTACATTTATAATTGGGTGTTGCGCATCCAGAAGAATTGTGCGGACGATGCCGAGGTGAAGGCCACGGCTGTGGGGTGGATGAAAGACCGCATGGCCGCACTGGCCGCAGAGAAGGCCAACGAGCCGCCTTTGAAGGAAGGCGAGATCCGTGCCATGCCGTTGATGGACTTCTCGCGCTACTACGAACAACTCATCAAGGATCTGGAAAAATAAGCCTCCGTTTTTCCTCCAGCACTGTGCTGGGAGGGGTGCGGCGCGTTGACCCTTGAGGTGTGGAATGAAAAAATCCTCCGTTTCCGGAATGACCCGGGCGGAGGATTTTTGGTTTGAATTTGTGTGGCATTTGCGGAGCAGCAGGACTTTGGCGGGGTATGCATCCGGATGCCGTTGACGTTCAGGCTTTGAGTTTCCCGGAATATGGACAAGTCTCTTTCGTAGGCTCCATCTCCAAGTCTATATGGGTCTATCTTGAGGGAACTTTATTTTATTAAGAATCAGTGAAATGGAAAAGTTCTTGAAACATGCGGGGTTTTCTCAAGCGATTCACATTTTTTTAGCTTGAGAAAAAATGTGAATCTCAAGAGAGAAATTTGCGTTTCTCTTGGGCGTGATTTTGCCCTGTTCCGTTCCGCCTTTTTTCCTCACGAGGCTGTGGAAAAGTCTTCCGCTTCAGCACTCCAAACTTTCAGGGTGCCTCCGCTGAAAATCCTATTGCTCCCCGGCCAGGAGCCATCCTGTGGCGCGCTGTGACCCGTTGGATATTCCACGATCCGGTGTTTGTCGGGATTTTGGTGTCGGCGAGATGTTTTTTCGGAGCTTTGTCCGTGGAATTGGGGCTTTTTCCGTATTTTTGCAACCATGTTGCTACCTTATCTGAACTTTGGCGTGCTGGAAGCCGGGCTGGACGAAGCCGGGCGGGGATGTCTGGCCGGGGCGGTATATGCCGCAGCCGTCATTTTGCCACAGGACTACCAGAACGAACGGCTCAACGACTCCAAGCAGCTCGGCGCGAAGGCGCGCTACCGGCTGCGCGAGGAGATCGAGCGCGACGCGCTGGCTTGGGCCGTGGGGGTGGTGTCGCCCCGGGAGATTGACGAAATCAACATTCTCCAGGCTTCTTTCCTGGCCATGCACCGCGCGCTGGACCGGTTGCCCTTGCGTCCGCAGGCTCTCTTGGTGGATGGCAACCGCTTCAGTCCTTACCGCGGCCTGCCTTATACGACGGTGGTGAAGGGCGACGGCAAGTATATGAGCATTGCCGCAGCTTCCATCCTGGCGAAAACCTACCGCGACGACTACATGCTTCGGCTTCATGAGGAATATCCCCAGTATCATTGGGATTCCAATAAGGGCTATCCCGCCCGTGCCCATCGCGAAGCCATCCGGAAGCATGGCGTGACGCCTTACCACCGCTTGAGTTTCAATCTGCTTGGCGACGGACAGCTGGAACTGTTTCCGCCGGAAGAAACGGAGGGGAGGTGAGCGATGGAACTGGGCGTTTTCGAGCGGCAATTGCGGCTCATGGTGTTGCTCACGCAAAACCGTGAATATTCCATTGACGAGTTATGCCGCAAACTGGACCTGAGCCGCCGCACGCTGTATCGCTATCTGGAATTGTTCCGTGACATCGGTTTTGAGGTGGTCAAGCAGCACAATGTCTATCGCTTGGACAAGGCTTCCCCGTTTTTTAAGGAAATCACCCAGTTGATTCATTTCACGGAAGATGAGGCACTCACGTTGCGCCATGTGCTCGACATGGCTTCGGACACCGACGTGCAGGTGCGGCATTTGCGCCACAAGTTGGAACGCATTTATGATTTTGGCATCCTGAATGCCATGGAGGCCGACCCCGTACACGCTGAGAACCTGCAACGCCTCTATGAGGCTGTGAAGTTGCATCGCCAGGTCGTGTTTCATGATTACAGTTCCCCCCATAGCGGCACGACGACCGACCGTGTGGTGGAACCCTACTGCTTTTTGGATCATCACGACGCCATCCGGTGCTACGAACTGCGGAGCGGACAGAACAAGACCTTTAAGGTGAGCCGCATCGGGAGAGTGGAGATCCTGGATTTGTTATGGAGCAATGAAGACCGGCATGTCCGCGTCCGCACCGACTTGTTCCGTTTCAGCGGTGAAGAGCGGTTGCCGGTGGTGCTTCGCCTCGGCCGTTTGTCGTGCAACTTGCTGAAGGAGGAATACCCCCAGGCAGCCCATTGCCTGCAGCCGGATGGCGACGGCCATTGGTTGCTTTCCACTGAAGTCTGTAGTTTCCGGGGGGTAGGGCGTTTTGTCCTCGGGCTGTACGAAGACGTGGAAGTGCTGGGGTCAGATGAGTTTAAGGCATTCCTGAAACGGAAGGCCGAAGACCTGGCCGCAAAAGCCATTGGGGGGAAAATGGGGCATGAAGAGTGCCCCCGGCAAGGTTTCCGGCAAGGACGTGCGGAGGAAAAGCGTGCGATAGCCCGTAATCTGAAATCTTCAGGCTTTCCTTTGGCGGCCATTTCCGAGGCTACGGGGATGCCTTTGTCGGAACTGGAACAATTATAGCGCCTGGACGGTTGGCGGTTTCCGTGGACGGCCCCTGTCGGGGCAGGGCCGTTTTGGGGCGGCAAGTGGCGGCCAGGGTCGAATAAATTGTGGGCGGCGTTCATTTTTAACAAAGAAATCTGGCTTTGTGTCGTAGATTGACACGCCGGTGGTGTTCTTTTGCTTCATCAAGTTCAACCTTTAAAACTTTACGATGATGAAAAAAGAAATGACTTTCCCGGTTCCCGCGGCAGCACATGTGCGCCATGCGGTTTCAATCCGTCCGGCCTTGTTCGCTGCTTTCAAGTCTTATTGCCAGCGTTGCCGTTGGGTGGTTTCGCTCTCTTCCCGGTATAGCCGTTTGTTGGAAACGCGTGTCACTCCGCTTCAGGCGCTTCATCTGCTTCATGTCCAGTTGGCATTTTTCCTGTTGCTGCTTCCTTGTCCGTTGCTGCTTTGGATCCGTCTGCTGCTGTTGGGCTGGTTTGCCTTGGCGGTGGCGCAGTGCCGCCGGGCGGGGTTGCGATGAGAGATAAAAAGTTGTGAATTTGGCAGTCCGGGGCGGTTTTCTCGAAAACAATTCGTAAATTTGCACGAGGAAAAAGGACATGTTTTTAAAAGAATAAGAATTATGGCAAAGAAAGCACTTTTGATGATTCTCGACGGTTGGGGAATTGGCGACCATGGCAAGGACGATGCGATTTTCTGCACTCCCACGCCTTACATGGATTACCTGGCCCAAAACTACCCGATGTCACAGTTGCTGGCTTCTGGCGAGAATGTGGGCTTGCCCGACGGACAGATGGGAAATTCCGAGGTGGGACATTTGAATATTGGCGCGGGGCGTATCGTGTATCAGGACCTGGTGAAAATCAACCGTGCCTGTGCCGACGGAAGCATCCTGAAAAATCCGGAAATCGTATCTGCGTACGAATATGCCAAGCAAAATGGCAAGAACGTGCACTTGATGGGCCTGACCTCTACAGGCGGCGTGCATTCTTCGTTGGATCATCTGTTCAAACTTTGCGAGATTTCCAAAGAATATGGCATAGCACACACTTATGTGCATTGTTTCATGGATGGGCGCGACACCGACCCGAAGAGCGGCAAGGGATTCATAGAACAGTTGCAGGCGGAATGTGAGAAGACGGGATGTGTGATTGCTTCTATCATAGGCCGTTTCTATGCCATGGACCGGGACAAGCGCTGGGCGCGCGTGAAGGAAGCCTATGACCTCCTGGTGAAGGGCGAGGGCAAGCAGGCCACAGACATGGTGGCTGCCATGCAAGAGTCTTACGACGAAGGTGTGACGGACGAGTTCGTGAAAGCCATTCATAATTCCACGGTGGACGGAACGATTAAAGAAGGTGATGTCGTGATCTTCTTCAACTATCGTAACGACCGCGCCAAGGAACTGACCATCGTGCTCACCCAGCAGGACATGCCGGAAGAAGGCATGCGGACCATACCCGGATTGCAGTATTATTGCATGACTCCTTATGATGCCGGCTTTAAAGGGGTGCATATCATTTTCCCGAAAGAAAATGTGGAAGACACGCTGGGCGAATATCTGAGCAAGAAAGGCTTGAAGCAGCTGCATACGGCAGAGACCGAAAAATACGCGCACGTGACATTCTTCTTTAATGGCGGGCGTGAAGCTCCGTTTGAAGGCGAGGACCGCATCTTGGTGCCGTCGCCCAAAGTGGCAACCTACGATTTGAAGCCTGAGATGAGCGCGTACGAGGTGAAGGACAAGCTCGTGGCGGCCATCAAGGAAGACAAGTATGATTTCATCGTGGTGAACTTTGCCAATGGCGACATGGTGGGTCACACTGGGGTATATGAAGCGATCCAGAAAGCCGTGAAGGCCGTGGACGAATGTGTGAAAGACGTGGTGGAGACCGCCAAGGCGATGGGCGATTATGAGGTCGTCATCATTGCGGACCACGGCAATGCTGACCATGCCGTCAATGCCGACGGGACGCCCAACACGGCGCATTCGCTGAATCCCGTGCCGTTCATTTATGTGACGGAAAACAAGAACGCCAAAGTGGAGAATGGCATTTTGGCTGATGTGGCACCGTCAATCCTGCACATCATGGGGTTGCAGCAGCCGGCTGACATGACAGGCAAAGATTTGATCACGGACTAAATGCTTTTGGCATCAAAAGAAGATCCAGGCAAAGTGCTGCCGATTGGCAGGCTTTGCCTTTTTTGGCTATTTGAAAGGAAATGTCTATGAACGTACAGATTGAACCGAGCTGGAAACAGTGTTTGGCTGCGGAATTTGAGAAACCTTATTTTCTGGCACTGACGGATTTTGTGCGGGAAGAATACCGTACGGCGGCTTGCTATCCTCCGGGCAAACTTATTTTCAATGCATTCAATCTTTGCCCTTTTGATAAGGTGAAGGTGGTTATCATCGGGCAGGATCCTTATCATGGTCCGGGACAGGCGCACGGGTTGTGTTTTTCTGTGAACGACGGTGTGCCGTTTCCGCCATCATTGCAGAATATATTTAAGGAGATTCATGATGATTTGGGCACTCCGATGCCGTCAAGCGGCAATCTGACGCGTTGGGCTGAACAAGGGGTGTTGTTGCTTAATGCGACGTTGACCGTGCGTGCCCGCCAGGCTGGTTCGCATCAACGCCACGGTTGGGAAGAGTTTACCGATGCTGCCATCCGGGCCTTGGCCGAAGGGCGCGAGCATCTGGTGTTTATCTTGTGGGGGGCTTATGCGCAGAAGAAAGGAGCTTTTATCGACCGTAGCCGTCATCTGGTGCTCGCTTCAGCCCATCCTTCGCCGTTGTCAGCCTTTCATGGTTTTTTCGGTAACCGGCATTTCAGTCAGGCGAATGCTTATTTGGAACGATACGGGGCAACCCCGATAAAATGGTGAGGAGAGAATGAAAGAGAAATGTATTCCTGTGGTCCAGATTGATGACACGTTGGTTTCCACGGATTGTCTGACCGAAAAGTTCTGTTGCGACCTTCAGGCCTGCAAAGGCATCTGTTGTGTGGAAGGTGATGCGGGTGCCCCGGTGGAGCTGGACGAGGTGGCCGCCATGGAGGCGGCGCTTCCTGCCGTGTGGCCGTTGCTTTCGGCTTCCGCGCAAGCCGTCATCGACCGGCAGGGGGTGGTTTACACGGACGAAGAGGGCGATTTGGTCACCAGCATTGTGAACGGGAAGGATTGTGTGTTTACGTGTTACGACGAGAATGGGCATTGCCTGTGCGCTTTTGAGAAGGCTTTCCGCGAAGGAAAGACTTCGTTCTATAAGCCTTTGTCGTGTCATCTCTATCCGATACGGTTAAAGAAGATCGGAGACGGGGTGGCATTGAATTATCATCGCTGGGAAGTGTGCCGCATGGCTGTGGAGAAAGGGCGGCAGCTCGGCCTTCCGGTCTATCGTTTCCTGAAAGAGCCGTTGGTGCGTCGTTTCGGCGAGGCGTGGTATGCGGAATTGGAAAGTGCGGTGGAGGAACTGAAAGCGCAAAAATACATTGAATAGCGGCCCGTTTGGCCGCTATTGTGCGGTTCAGGGCAAACAGAAAGACTTCCCGCAAGGAATCGTCCTTGCGGGAAGTCTTTCTGTTTGCCCTGAACCGGTCATGCGTCTATTTCCGCATAGGTGGCGTTTTGTTCGATGAATTCGCGGCGTGGCCCCACGTCTTCTCCCATGAGCATGGAGAACACGTAGTCTGCGCCTGCGGCATCTTCGATGGTGACTTGTTTCAGCAGGCGGCTTTCCGGGTTCATGGTCGTTTCCCACAACTGTTCCGGGTTCATTTCGCCCAAACCTTTGTAGCGTTGAATCGTGACGCCTTGTTCCACTCCGTTGTTGTAGTCGCGCAGGAAACGCAGGCGGTCTTCTTCGCGATAGCAATATTCCTCGATTTTGCCTTTTTTGCAGCGGTAGAGCGGTGGCGTGGCGATGTAGAGATGCCCTTTTTGGATGAGTTCCGGCATGTAGCGGTAGAAGAGCGTCATCAGCAGGGTGTCGATGTGCGATCCGTCGACGTCGGCATCGGTCATGATGATGACCTTATAATAGCGCAGTTTGTCGTAGTTGGCCTCTTTGCTGTCTTCTCCCAACCCGAACCGCACGCCCAGGGCTTGTATGATGTTGTTTACTTCTTCATGCTCGAAGGCTTTGTGCCACATGACGCGCTCTACATTGAAAATCTTCCCGCGGATGGGCAGGATGGCTTGATATTGGCGGCTGCGGCCTTGTTTGGCCGAGCCTCCGGCCGAGTCGCCCTCCACGATGAACAATTCGCAGTTGGCCGGGTCTTTGTCGGAGCAGTCTGCCAGCTTGCCCGGCATGCCTCCGCCCGACATGGGGCTTTTGCGTTGCACGCTTTCGCGCGCCTTGCGTGCCGCCACGCGGGCCGTGGCGGCCAGGATCACCTTGTCCACAATGAGCTTGGCCTCTTTGGGGTGCTCTTCCAGGTAGTTGCCCAAGGCTTCGCCCACGGCTTGCTGCACGGCTCCCATCACCTCGTTGTTTCCCAATTTGGTTTTTGTCTGTCCCTCGAACTGCGGTTCTGCCACTTTGATGGAGATCACGGCGGTCAGCCCCTCGCGGAAGTCTTCGCCGGAGATTTCCACCTTGTTCTTCTCCAACTTCTCCAATTCTTTGGGATATTCGTCTTCTGCGTATTTCTTCAGGGTGCGGGTAAGCGCCATGCGGAAACCGGCCAGATGGGTGCCGCCTTCTATCGTGTTGATGTTGTTCACGTAGGAATGAATGTTTTCCGTGTAACCCGTGTTGTACATGATGGCCACTTCGATGGGCACTCCCTGCTTTTCGGTGTTCAAGTAGATCACATCGTCAAAGAGATGGATGCGGCTCGAATCAATATAGCGTACAAACTCTTTCAGCCCGTCTTTGCTGTGGAACACTTCTTGGCGCGGCGCCCCGTTCTCGTCTTTTTCGCGCATGTCGGTCAGGGTGATGGTGATGCCGGCATTCAGGAATGCCAGTTCGCGCATGCGGTTGGCCAGGATGTCATATTTGTAGGTGGTCGTGATGAAGATGCTTCCGTCTGGCCAGAATTGTTGCCGCGTGCCTCTCAATTCTGTGTCGCCAATGATTTTTACGGGGTAAAGAGGTTTGCCGCATTCGTATTCTTGCTGATAGATTTTCCCGTTGCGGAACACTTGTGAGATCATGCGGGTGGAGAGCGCGTTCACGCAGGACACACCCACTCCGTGGAGGCCGCCGGACACCTTGTAAGAACCTTTGTCGAATTTTCCTCCGGCATGCAGTACGGTCATGACGACTTCAAGGGCTGATTTGTGCTCTTTTTCGTGCATGTCCACGGGGATGCCGCGGCCGTTGTCTTGCACGGTGATAGAATTATCTTCGTTGATGGTGACTTCGATATGGGTGCAATATCCGGCGAGAGCCTCGTCGATGGAGTTGTCCACCGTTTCATACACCAGGTGGTGCAATCCCTTCTCGCTGATGTCGCCGATGTACATGGCCGGGCGTTTGCGCACAGCTTCCAATCCTTCAAGCACTTGGATGCTGCTGGCCGAATAATTTGAACCTTTTGTTTCTTCTTCTGACATGGTAATAACTTGTTCGCAATTTACGCACAAATATACGAAAAATCCTTGAGACGGAAAAGGTAAGAATGCCTAAAAAGCATGCCGCAAAATGCGGGTGGTGGAAAGCGGGGCTTCAGCGGCCGGGCGTGCGCAAAAAATGAGGATGTGACACCTGCATGGGGGCGGTAGGGATTCGGCGGGGACAGTCTGAAAATGGGCGGCGTTGAAACGGAGAAAGGTTTCTGCCTCCTCGTGGGGAAAGGCTGCGTGGCGGAATAGGGCAAAATCGCGCTCAAGAGGTTTGCGAAATTCTCTCTTGAGATTCACATTTTTTTCTCAGGCAAAAAAATGTGAATCGCTTGAGAAAAAGGCGGTGGTTCCAAGGCTTTCTTATTCTGTTGGTTATTAATAAAATAAGATGTTCCTCCGAAAATGGGGCCAGATAGGCCGGGGAATGGAGCTTTCGGATGGGGAAAAGAGGGGAAGGGGTAGGGCTGCATGTGTTCCGGTGAGCACCATTGCCTTCCCATGCCGGAGAAATCCGGCATGAAGGGTGCGAAGGCCTGCCATGCGGAAAAATGAAAAGGGTGCATTCCCCCTTTGTTGAGGAAGCGGGAAACGGTTCCCCGCCAAAATTTTGCTGCTCCGCATTTCCTTGGGAAGGGCGGAAAAACATGGCTCTGCTCCATTCCTATTGCTTTGCGAGGCGGTTCGCGGGAGCATGGGGAGAGAAGCGGCGGGCCGGAAGGTTAAATGTATGGATATAAAAGAAGCCAGGCGAAAGAACCTGGCTTGCGATTATGAAGTATTTTACAGTTGTTGCTTTTGTAGAGGCTTGCTTAGCCCAATTTGTTGATATAGATAGCCAATTTGGATTTCAAGTTCGCAGCTTTGTTCTTGTGGATCACATGGACTTTAGCCAGCTTGTCCAACATCTTCTGCACGCTGGGAAGCATGGCTTCAGCTTCGCTCTTGTCGGTCATGGCACGAAGTTTACGCACAGCGTTACGCATGGTCTTCGCGTAATATCTGTTGTGGAGGCGTCTTTTCTCCGCTTGTCTGATTCTTTTTAATGCCGATTTATGATTTGCCATTTTAATCTTTTATAATTCGTTCAACTTAGTAGTCCCTAGGAGAGTCGAACTCCTCTTTAGAGAATGAAAATCTCTCGTCCTAACCGATAGACGAAGGGACCATACCTTTTTGGCTTTCGCCGTTTTCGCTTTGAGAGACAGCTTCTTATTTCGGTTTCTCGCTGCATTTCTCTTTTGCGATGCAAAGGTAGTGCTTTTTCTTTTTCCTGCAAAACATTTCGGGGAAAAACTTTCGAAAAAAAGTGTTTTTCGCTTTTTTTTCTTGGATTTGCCCCTTTTTTCTTAATTTTAGTCTCTGAAAAAGCGAAGAAAGACATGCAGGAAAAGGCAAAAGGAGTAGTGTTGCGCGCGTTGCGGTATGGCGACAACGGGCTGGTGGTGGACATTTACACCGACACGCGCGGCACGGTGTCGTTTTTGGTGCGGGTGCCCAAGTCGCGCAAAGCCGCGGTCAAAGGGGTGTTTTTCCGGCCGCTTTCTCTGTTGGAACTTGATTTTGAGTTTCGCGCGAAGGCTTCTTTGCAGCATGTGCGTGATGTGCGTTTTGCCTATGCCTATCGTTCGTTGCCCTATGATCCCTGCAAGTCGGCCATCGCCCTGTTTCTTTCCGAAGTGTTGTCGCGCGTGTTGAGGCACGAGGCTGCCGGCAGTCCGCTTTTCGATTATTTGGTCTTTTCCCTGCAGTGGCTGGATGCTGCCGAGCGTGCGTATTCCAGCTTCCATCTGGTGTTTCTCACCCGGCTCACCCGTTTCCTGGGCTTCTATCCCAATGTGGACGGATGGCATGAGGGCGACTATTTTGATATGGTGAATGCTTGTTTCGTGCCTCTCCGCCCTTTCCACCATGCCTTCCTGGAGCCTCGCGAGGCCGCCCTCATCCCTTTGTTCATGCGGATGAACTATGACTCCATGCGTTTCTTTGCGATGAACCGCCGGGAACGCGACCGCTACGCCGAAGTGTTGGAAGCCTATTACCGGTTGCATGTGCCGGAGTTTCCGGAATTGAAATCGCTTGACGTATTGAAGGAGATTTTCGCTTGATTCCGCATTTTTTCATTATCTTTGCCTGCCTATGGAACAAGTCGCTTTTGTCATACTCGTCGTGATAGCCACCATCCATCTGATGATGGCGGCCGTGTTGTCGCTTTATTCCCGCTACAAGGTGCAGTATCTTTCGCTGGCATGGATCATGGGATTGTTCGGGGCCATGTGTTGCGCGGGCATCCCGTTCGCCTCCTTGCTCAAGTTCGAAAACATAGGGCTGTTCCACCCTTTCATGTTGCTGGCTTTGGTGGTCACTTCTTTCCTTCAGGGCATCTATCCTCTGGGCATCACCATGCCGGGTTACTTGCAATGGGGGCGCATGTGGCGTTACGCTTCGCCGGCCATTTTCCTTATTATATTATATGGGGGAAGCCTGCTTCTTGGCAACCGGCCGGAGATTGTGCTCTCGTATGGCCAGTTCGCCGGCAGCTGGTGGGGGGGCGACATGCTGTTCCGGCTGGCGGGTTTCGGCTTGTCGGTCTATTATGTGGTCAACATCCTGCGCTTGCCCCACGTGTTGGCCCGGAATGCCGAGATACCCCGTTATGTGAAGGGCTATGTGACGGCCATGGGGTTGACCTTGGTGGTCTACGTCGTTTCGGCGGCGGTGTTCAACGTCACGTTGCTGTTGGTCTACTCCTGTTTGTTCTGCCTGCTCAATATGTATTTGTTCTTCCGCACCTTGGAGACGATGGCCATGCATCTGCCCAAGCCCGAGCGGATGGAAGTGGCCGAGGCTCCGGCGGAGGAGGCCATCGTGCAGGCCGACCTTGAGGATTTCAACGAGGCCAATCTCAAGCGTTTCGAACGTGTGGAATATTTCATGCAGCATGTCCGTGAATGGCAGGACAACACTTTCGGGCGCGACCGTTTGTGCGAAGCCACGGGCATCAACCGCCATCTTTTGCTGCAGTGCCTGCGCAGCCAGGGATATAACAACTGCCACGATTACATCAATTCCTACCGCATCAACGCCTTGAAGCACGGCGTGTCGGCCGGCAAGATTTCCACCGTGACCGATTGCCTGGCGGTGGGCTTTGGCTCGCCCAAGACGGCCCGCAGTTGTTTTGAGCGCATGGAAGGCATGTCGCTCGATGATTATTTGTGCCAGAAGTCGAAAGGCCGGACGGCCCTGTGAGGGCGGAATGGTTCGGGCCGCAGGGCGGCTTCCGGGTGTCCGCGTGCCGTTTCCGCATGGTCCGCGTGGCTTGTGTTTCTTTTCCTTGTGTCATAGTCCGCTGTTTTTTCAGGAAGCCAGAAACGCCTTAAGTCTTGGCGTGAGCCTATTCTTTCCCGGGCAATAAAAAACAGGAGGAAGGCGGTTGCCGCCTTCCTCCTGCCGGATAGTTTGTGTCTAAGCTGTTTTTGCCTCAGCCTTACAAGTCCCACACGTTTTTGTTGGAATGGAACATGGCATCGAACACATCGTCGGACATCTCCACGTCGTTGGTGTCGCCATTGCCCAAAGAGGCTTGAAGGATGTTTGTGTTGACTTCCATTTCAGCCACTTCCACTACCGGGGTGGCATATGCATTTTTCTTGTTTGTCATTTTGGTCCTGTTTTAAAGGGTTGATGAATCTGTTTATTTCACGACTACCTTTTTGCCATTCACGATGTAAATGCCTTTTTGCAAGCCGTTCAGGCCGGTGGCGTTTTCACGCACTTTCACGCCTCCCAGGGTGTAGACGTCGAACGTCTCTCCGTCGCTCGTCACCTTGTCGATGGCTGTGGCGCCGCCTTCAAGCTGGATGCGCATGGCGTTCGCTTGTGCGCCGGCCACGGTGAAGTAGGCCGAAGTGCTGCCCAAGGTGCTGTTTGCGCCGCCCATCATGATATATTGCGAGCCGTTCTGGTCCGCCACGCCATAGAGTCCTTCCATGTTCTTGCGGGCGGTGTAGTTTCCGGTGAAGCTTACTTTGCCGTGTGCCACGGTCTGGGCTTCAAAGTTCTCGGCGGCGCCATAAGTCGGCACTTCCGTTTCCTTTTCGAAGTAGATCAGGTAAGGCGTGTTGGCCTCCAAGGTGCCGTCAGCCACTTTCTTAAAGTTCAACACGTTGTTGGAATAGCCTGTGAAGGCCTGTGCCTGTTCCGCGCCCAAGGTTGCAACGGTTGTGGCGAACGGCAGGCAGACGGTGTTCCATCCGGCGGCGAAGGTGCGGTTCAGCGTCACGTTGTACAGGCCGCTCAGGCCGTCGGCGATGCTCGTCTCGCTGTTGACGGTGAGGGAGGGGGCGAAGGTGACATTGATCATCTGCTGCAAGACGGCCATGTTGATGGCTATCTTGGCTGTCATCATATTACGGGCTTCGTCCACTGTGGCTTCCAATTCAACGGGAATTGAACCGCCGCTCATTGCCGTAAGGGTCGGCCCCATCCAGCTTGTGATGTTAGGATCATCTCCGTCCGTGATTTGGATGCCTTGTGAAGTGGAGATTTTTCCGTTTTCGAGTGTCAGGTTGTCCAATTGGATGTTTCCTACTCCCATTGTTCCCAGACAGAAATTCTTGAGGGCGAATGAATAGGTGCCGTCTGTTTGCGCAATCAGCTGGATGGTGGTTTCTTGTGGTGCGGTCGTTTGTCCATTGATACTTACGGCCAAGCCGTTGGTATAGTTCGTTGTGACGGCAGTCTTGAACTGAATGGTGTAGACATGCTCGTTCTTGTTCTCTTCGCTCCAGTCGTCACCCTTCACGGTGATCGTCAGCACGCCAGTGGCTTCGTCGTAGCTCTTCTTCTCGATGGTGGCAGCGCGTCCGTTGGAGGTGCAGGTCAGTTTCGTCTCGTCGTAGGCTTTGTCGGAGAGGTCGTAAGCCGTCTGCCCGGCCACGAAAACGTCCTGTCCGTCATAGGTGAGCGAGGCGAGTTCGGAGTTATAGACGAGCGATACATTGTCAACACACAATTCGTTGTCAACGCCAATGCTAGCCCGGTCTGCAAAATAATCATTGGCCGAAATAATGATGTTTAGCTTTTGAGGAGCACTTTCGGACATGTATTCAAAAGGAATAGTCAATTCCGTCCATTCCTCTTGGTCACCTTCTATGTAATATTCCACTTTGGCTATGCACTCTGCCCCTTCTGTTTGACTGACCTCTCCGCCAGTAGTTGTTTCAATCCCCAAAATATTCCTGTCACGGTCAACCATGTCCACTGTTTTAACAGTATTTTCCATAAGTGCAGTATTTCCAGGGACACCAGCTTGCGTGTAGGTGCCTTTCCACAGGTAAGCAATGACAGAAGCCTTTTCAGTAGCATTCGCAGTACCATGTGCGCGCGTATAATACAACTTGATAGAATCTGGCTGGTAGCTGAAATCCAGCCCCCCAAAAGTTCCACCATCAGCATCATGTACAGGAAAGGGCATAGACACGGCTGTAGCCCACGTAGTACCCAAGCTGATATAAGCAGGTACGATTTCTGTTGCCATAAATGGATTGGCCGTATTTGTCAGCTTCACCGAATAATTCGGATCGGCGTCTCCTTGTCCGGTTGTGAGCATTTCTCCCACTTGAGTGGCACCTAATCCGTTTATACCACAAACATTGGATATTATCCAATTTGCGGGTTGTGTTCCCTTTTCCGTGGTGTTGCCAGCACTGTCCCACGGCTTACAAGGAGACCATTCCTGGTCAAAATCTCCATCTACCTGTTGGGCATTTGCGGCAAACGCCAACAGCGTAAATGCAAAAGTAAACAATTTCCTCATGTTTATTAATAAATTAGTGAATAAATGAATAATCCTATTTAATCTGGTGCAAAATTAGGGGAAAAAGGGCAATTGCCGGGAGATTTCGGTATAAAATGCGGTAAAAGTCCGCTTTTTCCGCATTTCCGGGGGCAAAACCCTTTTGCGGGG
>CALUNJ010000053.1 GCA_944321975.1 uncultured Paraprevotella sp. | reverse complement strand
TCGGTGATTTTTCCGTTTTCATCCAAGGGGACATTGAAGTCCACACGTACGATTGCCTTTTTGCCGGCAAACTTGTAATTGTCAATCGTCATCATTTTGTTTTTTGTATTTAAAGGTCAATTTTCTGATTCCTGTCGTCAACAGACTGTGTAAGTCCTTGCAAAATTAGTTTTTTCTGTCCAATTTTGCAAGATTGTGTCTACTTAATTTTCTTTCCTTCCCGGGCTTTCTTTCCCCTTGCTTTCCGGCGCGGGCCGTGAGGGGGCTGCGGGCTGGGGACGGCCGTGGGCGTGGAGGTAGTGCCGGCAGACTGTTTTCAGGCCGCAGGCTTCGCATTTCGGTGCCCGTGCGGTGCAGGTGTAGCGCCCGTGCAGAATGAGCCAGTGGTGGGCTTTGGGGATGAGGGCTTCCGGGAAGTGGCGCACGAGCTGTTTCTCCACGCTGTAGGGGGTGGTGCAGGTGGAGGGGACAAGTCCGATGCGGTGGCTCACGCGGAACACGTGGGTGTCCACGGCCATGGCGGCCTTGTCGAACACCACGGCTTGGACCACGTTGGCTGTTTTCCGCCCCACGCCGGGCAACTTGACCAGTTCGCCCAGCTCGGACGGCACCTGGCTGTGGTAGTTCTCCACCAGCATGCGGGCCATGCCCACGAGGTGTTTGGCCTTGTTGTGGGGATAGCTCACGCTGCGGACATATTCGTAGATGACTTCCGGCGAGGCGGCGGCCATGGCTTCGGCCGTGGGGTAGTCGCGGAAGAGGGAGGGGGTGACCATGTTGACCCGCTTGTCCGTGCACTGCGCGGAAAGGATGACGGCCACCAGCAGTTGGAAAGGGCTGTCATAGCGCAACTCGGTTTCGGCCACGGGCATGGCTTCTTCGAAATAGGCCGCGACGCGGTCATATAGTTCTTGCTTTTTCATTTTGCGTTGGTTTGATGCGCAAAAATACGATAAAACTATGGAAAAACCTTTGAAGTCCGGGGAAAATGTGAACCGGGGGCGTCGGGTCGTCGGAAGCGCGGGGGCGGGGAAGGAAAGGCCGTAGGGACGCTGACTGGGGAAGCGCATGGCGGCCCGTGTGTCTGTCAGGATTGTTCTTCCGGAACGATGAGGGGTGGCTCCGGGCTGATGGCGTGGGCGGGCAACTGGTTCGAAAACGGCCGGACTCAGGCCGGCGCGTTCTTTTTTTCAGGCCGGCGGGGAGGGCGGCCGTCCCCTCTTGGGGGCGGCTTTTTTTCCGCTTGAGAAATATTTGTGGGTCGCTTGAGAAAAAAAAGTTAATCGCTTGAGGAAAATCCACGTGTTTCAAGGGGGGCCTTGTGCGGGGCGGGAAAGGCACGGGGATGGGGCGTGAAGCGTAAAGAAAAAGGAGCGCACCACGAATGGTGCGCCCCTGCGGCATTCTGTTGCCTGTTCTTGTCTTTTAGACGATGCCCTGGGCCATCATGGCCTTGGCCACTTTCATGAAGCCGGCCACGTTGGCTCCCTTCACGTAGTTGACATAACCGTCTGGCTCCGTGCCGTATTTCACGCAGTTCTGATGGATGTTCTCCATGATGGAGTGCAGGCGGTTGTCCACCTCTTCGGCCGTCCAGGACAGGCGCTCTGAGTTCTGGCTCATTTCGAGGCCGGAAACCGACACGCCGCCGGCGTTGGCAGCCTTGCCCGGAGCGTAGAGGATCTTGGCGTCCTGGAACACGCGGATGGCTTCCGGAGTGGAAGGCATGTTGGCGCCTTCGCTCACGGCCATCACGCCGTTGGCCACCAGCTTGCGGGCGTCGTCGCCGTTGATTTCGTTCTGCGTGGCAGACGGCAGCGCGATGTCGGCCTTTTCGCCCCAAGGACGTGCGCCTTCCACGTATTTGCAGCCGTATTTCTCGGCATATTCGCGGATGCGTCCGCGGTAGAGGTTCTTGAGTTCCATGATGTAGTCGAGTTTCTCGCGGTCGATGCCGTCCGGGTCATAGATATAGCCGTTGGAGTCGGACATGGTGAGCACCTTGCCGCCCAGTTGCAGCACCTTCTCGGCCGTGTATTGGGCCACGTTGCCCGAGCCGGAGATGAGGACGGTCTTGCCCTTGAGGTCCGTGCCTTTGGTCTTCAGCATTTCCATGAGGAAATACACGTTGCCGTAACCCGTGGCTTCGGGACGGATGAGCGAACCGCCGAATTCGATGCCCTTGCCCGTGAGCACGCCGCTGAACTCGCGGGTGAGCTTCTTGTACATGCCGAACATGTAGCCCACTTCGCGGCCGCCCACGCCGATGTCGCCGGCCGGCACGTCGATGTCCGGGCCGATGTGGCGGCCCAGTTCAAGCATGAAGGCTTGGCAGAAGCGCATCACCTCGGCGTTGCTCTTGCCGCGCGGGGAGAAGTCGGAGCCACCCTTCGCGCCGCCCATGGGCAACGTGGTGAGCGAGTTCTTGAAAGTCTGCTCGAAGGCAAGGAACTTCAGGATGCCCAGGTTCACGGAGCTGTGGAAACGGATGCCGCCCTTGTAGGGGCCGATGGCGTTGTTGTGTTGCACGCGGTAGCCCATGTTGGTCTGGATTTGTCCTTTGTCGTCCATCCAGGTTACGCGGAACTGGTATACGCGGTCGGGGATGCACAGGCGTTCGATCAGGTTGGCCTTTTCAAATTCAGGGTGCTTGTTGTACTCTTCCTCGATGGTGCCGAGTACTTCTTCTACGGCCTGGTGGTATTCAGGCTCGTTCGGGAAACGACGTTTCAGGTCTTCCAAAACTTTTTTTGCGTCCATTGTTTTTTAATCTTTTAATTAGTAATGTTATTTGGTTTACTCTTCTTTTCTTTTTCCGGATTTGCGAGGAAAATCCCTCCATCTTCGTTTTCAGTCGCCAAAGTTAGGCAATTAATGTCAAACTGCCAACAAAAACGCGAAAAAAAATCTTTTTGCTATGTTTTTTTATTCAAAGGTGAACAAATGCTCTTAATCGGGTGGTTCGCATAAAAATGCGCTTCACGATTTTGATTTTCCTTTGGTTTGCACTATCTTTGCACTACATTTTTAAAATTAGACGATGAAGAACATCCGAAATTTCTGTATCATAGCGCATATCGATCACGGGAAGTCCACGTTGGCCGACCGTTTGCTTGAATATACGGACACCATAAAGGTCACCGGGGGGCAAATGCTCGACGACATGGACCTGGAGCGGGAGCGCGGCATCACCATCAAGAGCCACGCCATCCAGATGGAGTACATGCACGGGGGCGAGAAATATGTCTTGAATTTGATTGACACGCCGGGACACGTGGATTTTTCCTACGAGGTGTCCCGTTCCATAGCGGCCTGCGAGGGCGCCTTGCTTGTGGTGGATGCCACGCAGGGCGTGCAGGCGCAGACCATTTCCAACTTGTATATGGCCATCGAGCATGACCTGGAGATCATCCCCGTCATCAACAAGTGCGACATGGTGAACGCCATGCCCGAAGAGGTGGAGGATGAGATCATCGATTTGTTGGGATGCAAGCGCGAGGAAATCATCCGGGCTTCCGGACGGACGGGCATGGGGGTGGACCGGATCTTGGAAGCCGTGGTGGAACGTATCCCTTGCCCGAAGGGAGACGAGGACGCGCCCCTGCAGGCTTTGATTTTTGATTCCGTGTTCAATTCCTTCCGCGGCATCATCGCTTATTTCAAGATAGTGAACGGCAGCATTCGTCCGGGCGACCGGGTGGCGTTCATTAACACCGGCAAGGAATACACGGCCGACGAAATCGGCGTGCTGAAGATGGACATGTCGCCCCGCGAGGTGTTGCATTGCGGCGACGTGGGCTACATCGTTTCCGGCATCAAGACGGCCACGGAAGTGAAGGTGGGCGACACCATAACCCATGTGGCCCGCCCTTGCGAGAAGGCCATTGCCGGTTTTGAGGAGGTGAAGCCTATGGTGTTTGCCGGCCTTTACCCTATCGAGACGGAAGATTTCGAGAATCTCCGCGCTTCATTGGAGAAGTTGCAGCTGAACGATGCGTCGCTCACGTTCCAGCCGGAATCCTCCGTGGCATTGGGGTTCGGGTTCCGTTGCGGCTTCCTGGGCTTGTTGCATATGGAAATCGTGCAGGAACGTCTCGACCGGGAGTTTAATATGGATGTCATCACGACTGTGCCGAACGTGTCTTATCTCGTCTACGACAAGCAAGGCGGGATGAAGGAGGTGCACAACCCCGCGGGAATGCCCGACGTGACATTGATAGACCATATAGAGGAACCCTATATCAGGGCTTCCGTCATCACGACGGCCAACTTTATCGGCCCGATCATGACCTTGTGTCTCAGCAAGCGCGGGGAATTGGTGAAGCAAGAGTACATCAGCGGCAACCGGGTGGAACTGATCTTCAATTTGCCGTTGGGCGAGATCGTCATTGATTTCTATGACAAATTGAAAAGCATTTCCAAGGGATATGCTTCGTTTGATTACCACCAGGACGGGTTCCGCCCGTCGAAGCTGGTCAAACTGGACATCTTGCTCAATGGCGAGCCCGTGGACGCATTGTCCACGTTGACGCACATGGACAATGCGGTGGATTTTGGGCGCAGGATGTGTGAGAAACTCAAGGAACTTTTGCCGCGCCAGCAGTTTGACATTGCCATCCAAGCGGCTATCGGCGCCAAGATCATAGCCCGGGAGACGGTGAAACAGTTGCGCAAGGACGTGACCGCCAAGTGCTATGGAGGAGACGTGAGCCGTAAGCGCAAGTTGCTGGAAAAGCAGAAGCGGGGGAAGAAGCGGATGAAGCAGATCGGCAACGTGGAGGTGCCGCAAAAGGCTTTCCTTGCCGTGCTGAAGTTGGATTAACCTTTTAAAACATAACCTATGGACCTGAGACGTGACGTGGCTCGTGAGATAGCCCGTATCTATTGCCGCCTTTCCCCGGCCGGGGTGGAAGCGTTGTCGGAGATACTTGTGCCTTTCAAGTATGCGAAAGGCGACGTGGTGTTGCCCGAGGGGGAAACATGCCGGCACATGTATTTCGTGGAACGCGGAATGGTGAGGCAGTATTATTATAAGGGAGGGCGCGACGTGACGGAGCATTTTTCTTACGAAGGCCGGATCGTGATTTGCATTGAAAGTTTCCTCAAGCAGGAACCTTCGAGATTGATTGTGGAAGCTTTGGAAAATAGCCGTCTGTATGGCATTCCATATGATGCGTTGCATGAATTGGCCGATGAGAACAAGGAAATCGAACTTCTTTTCCGCAAGATCATGGAACATGCGCTGATCAGTTCGCAGGTGTATGCCGACAGCCAACGTTTCGAGAATGCCACAGAGCGTTATCTCAGGTTGTTGAACACCAAACCGGAAATCTTGTTGCGTGCGCCTATGCTGCATATAGCTTCTTATTTGCAAATGTCGCCCGAAACGTTGAGCCGGGTGCGTGCCGCCCATTTGGCTGAAGAGGCCAAGAAAGATAAAGGCGGCGTTCCCCTTGAAAGCTGAGTCGGCAGAGGAAAATTCCAAAGCCGCACTAAGAGCGGGGGAAAGGGCTGTCCCGATGGCTCCTGAGGAGGCGCTGGGGCGGGTCGGCGTTTTTTACCAATGTGGCTGGAGAAGCCTGGCGGCGGGACTGCCGCAGAGGGGAGAGCCGGCGCGGGAAGGCCATGTCCGGCTTGGGGAGCGGCTTTGGCATGCAGGCGCATCTCTGTTTTTCCCCGCTCGGGGAGTTTCATGCCGTCTTTCTTTCAGGCCTGCTGTTTGCGATATTCACAAGGGGTGCATCCTGCATTTTTCTTGAACAGGCGGTTGAAGTGTTGCGAGTATTGAAATCCTAACTCATAGGCAATCTGGCTGACGGTCTTGTCCGTGCCTATGATCAGACTTTTGGCCAAGTCCATGATTTTGTTTTGGATGTGTTCTTGTGCCGTTTTTCCGGTTTCTTTTTTTATCAGGTCGCCGAAATAGTTAGGGGAGAGGCACACCTTGTCCGCGAAATATTTTACGGTGGGAAGCCCCTTCGTTTCCGCCAGGCGGGTAGAGTAATAGTGGTCAAGCAGGTTCTCGAAATGGATCAGGACGTCCTTATTGGCTTCCGAGCGTGTGATGAATTGCCGCTCATAGAATCGCATGCAGTAGTCCAGCAGCAGTTCGATGTTCCGTGAGATGAGCCGTTTGCTGTGCTTGTCTATCGGGTGTTGCAGTTCTATGTTGATCTTGTCCAGGCAGTCGGTGAAGATTTCTCTTTCTTCTTCCGAGAGATGCAGGGCTTCATTGGACTGGTAGGAGAAGAATGAATATTGCCGGATGTCTTGTCCGAGGGAGGTGCCCCGGATAAGGTCTGGATGGAAAATGACTCCCCGCGCCTGGGCTTTTGTGCCAGGGGGGATTTCCATTTGCGCGACTTGTCCTGGCGCGAAACAGACGACGGTGCCTTCTTGGTAATCATAAGTTTGCCTGCCGTAGCGGATGTCCCCGCATTTGACTTGTTTCAGGAAAATCGCATAGACACCGTAGCTGAGGGTAAAATGTGTGGGATGCTTGGTGGCTTTGTTCAGGTCTATCACGCTGACTTGCGGGTGCAGCGTTTCCAGCCCGAACAGATTGTCATATTGCTCGACGCTGTCTATTTTAATCATTTCTTCCATTTCTGGGAACTCGTATTTGTTCTTGCAAATGTAAGCAAATAAAATTGATGTTCGGGACGCAAGGCGGATTAAAAACCGTGAACGGGACAAAATTTTCCGTAACAGGACGTTCTTTTTTTGGGGGGCGCGGGGGCGAAAAAACGGGCGTGCATGGCTTGTCCCTACACGCCCGGCAGGGGGCAGCTGCATCCGGGCGGCTTTCCCCGCGGCAGGTGTCCGGATGGTTTCTTTTTAGACTTCCACGTGGTCGTAGAGGTAGCGTTTGATGCTCCGCTTGGGGGTCTTTTCGAATTCTTCATGCATGATTTTGATGCCGGAGAGCTGCGAGTATTTGGGGAGCATGGCATTCAGGTCGGTTCGGTTTTGTTCCATGACCTCGGGGAGGTCTTCTTCCTGCAGGCCGAGGTTGTGGGCTTCTTCATAGTCGGGGTGTACCAGCCCGTAGAGCTTCTCGCCTCGTTGCACGACAATGCATTCGGCCACCAGGCTGAGGTTGTTGAGCAGGTCTTCGATTTCTTCCGGGTAAATGTTTTGTCCGCTGGCTCCGAGGAGCATGTTTTTGCTCCGCCCCTTGATGAACAGGTTGCCTTCTTCGTCCATGATGCCGAGGTCCCCCGTGTGGTACCATCCGTCGCGGAGCGTTTCGCGGGTGGCTTCTTCGTTTTTGTAGTAGCCCAGCATCACGTTGGTTCCTTTGGCCAGGATTTCTCCCACGGTGTGGTGGGGGTCGGGGCTGTCGATCTTGATTTCCATGCGCGGCGCGGGTTTTCCGCAGGAACCGGGCTTGAACGTGGTCCAGTCGGCATAGGCGAGTATGGGGGCGCACTCTGTGGTGCCATATCCCACGGTGTAGTTGAAGCCGATGTCGTGGAGCAGCATTTCTATTTCACGGTTGAAGGCTGCTCCTCCGATGATGATTTCGTAGAAGTTGCCTCCGAAGGCTTTTTTCAGTTGCTCGCATACTTTGTCTTTGATTTTCTGCCGGACGACGGGGATCTTGAGCAGCATCTTGGCCGTGGTGCCCTGCATTTGGGGGAGCACGGCTTTTCGGATGATTTTTTCGATGATGAGGGGCACGGCGATGACCACGCGGGGCTTCAGGTCGGCAAATGCGGCGAAGAGCACGTTGGGCGAGGGGTTCTTGGTGAGGAAATGGACGTGGCAGCCCGTGCAGAACTCATAGAGGAATTCGAACGCCATGCCATACATGTGGGCCATGGGCAGCATGGACACCACGTTGTCGCCGGCCTTGAGATGCGCGCCCAGCGCTTCCTGGGCGAAGGCCACGTTGGACCACAGGGCGCGGTAGGGGATCATCACGCCTTTCGAACGGCTCGTCGTGCCCGAGGTGTAGTTCAGGACGGCCATTTCTTCCGGATCGCCGTGGTAATAGGCAATGTGGTGTTTGCGGAAGTTCATCGGATAGCGTTCGCCGAAGAGCTGGTTCAGGTGTTCGCGGGCGTAGACCACTTTTTCCGTCCGTCCCACCAACAGGGCATAGCTCGCGATTTCGATGATGCCTTCCAGGTGGGGCATTTCGTCGGCGTCGAGCTGTTGCCACACTGTGTTGCCCACGAAGAGCAGCTTGGCTTCGCTGTGGTTCACGATGTTGTGGATCTGTTCGGCTTTGAATTCGTGCAGGATGGGCACGGCTATGGCTCCATAGGTCAGGGTGGCGAAGAACACGGCTCCCCAATGGGCGCTGTTCCGTCCGCAGATGGCGATCTTGTCGCCCCGTTGCACGTTGCTGTATTCAAAAATGATGTGGAGCTTTTCAATGAGTCGGGCGATGTCCTTGTATTGGAAGTTTTCCCCTTTATAATCAGATAAAGCATCAAGGTCCCAGTGGTCCTTGATGCTTTGTTCTATCATTGCGTTGAAATTTGGGTCTTGCATTGCACGATTTTTGAAATTTTGTGCAAAACTAAGGAAAAAGGGCGACACGGGCAAGGTTTCTTGTCATTTTAATACACCCGTTCCCCAAATATTTTGCTGCCTACGCGGATGAGTGTGCTGCCTTCTTCGAGGGCGACCGGATAATCGTGGCTCATGCCCCAGGAGCATTCTTTGAAATAGGGGGCACCGGCAAAGGCGCCTGCTTTCAGTTCGTTGAACAGCATCCGGGCCAGATGGAATTCCGAGCGCACCTGTGCCAGGTCTTCTGTGTTGGAAGCCATGCACATGAGGCCGCAAAGCCTGATGTGCTCCAACCGTTTCCATTCTCCTTCTTCGGCTGCGGCGCGGCATTCATCGGGCGTGAAGCCGTATTTCGTTTCTTCACGCGCCACGTGGACTTCCCACAGGCAGGGGATGGTTCTTCCGCACTTTGCCGCTTGCTTGTCGATCTCGCGCAACAGCTTCATCGAGTCCACGGCATGGATCATGGCCACGTAGGGGGCGATGTATTTCACCTTGTTGGTTTGCAGGTGTCCGATGAAGTGCCATTCGATGTCTTTCGGCAGGTGGCCTTGCTTGCGTTGCAGTTCCTGCACGTGGCTTTCCCCGAAGATCCGTTGCCCTGCGGCATAGGCTTCTTCGATGCTGCTTTCCGGGTGGAACTTTGACACGGCCACCAGCCGTACGCCTTGCGGGAGCGACGAGGTGATGTTCCTGATTTCTTCTTCTATGTGTGACATGTGCTTGCGCGTGCTCCTTTCCTTGCCGTTATGCTTCCTGGAATTCCGGTTTCTCGCTCATTTCAGCCTTGTAGTGGAACACGTCCATGAGGGGCGTTTCTGCCACCGACACGATTTCGTAGTCGGCCATGGTACCTTCCATGCCTTTGTCCAGCCGGCGCACGGCGTCGCGCAGGTCCGAGGCTTGGACGAGCATGTTCTGGTTGCTTTTCTTTTCGGCCCCGCTCTTTTCGTCGAGCGTGATGAAGGCCACTTTGGCTTTATACCATTTGTCGGCGGCGTCTTCCGGGGTTTCAAACAGTTCGGCATATTTGGCGCGTTTGATGTCTGTCACCTGGAATTCCCCGGACATGAACGGTTCTATTTCTTCGATAAAGCGCCGTTCGGCCTCCGTGAAGCTGAGGGCGTCTACCAGATAGGGTTCGGTCACTTTCTTGACCAGGCCGTTTTCCAACGTCTTCTCGTATCTCACTTTGCATTCAAACCATTCGTTCATCATGGGCATTCTAATTTTATGGAGTTAAAACAACGCAAAGTTACACGATAATTCCCAAATCTGCGCGGTTCCGGATATAAAAAAATGAGAATGTGGCGCTGTCTGGAGGCGTGGAGGGGCTTCCGTTGGATAAGCGATGCGTGGAAAAGGCTTGCGAGGCTGGCGGAATGGCCTGCATGCGCCGCAAAAATTTTCGGCTTGAGAAAAAGAAACGAACCGCTTGAGAAAAAATGTGAATCGCTTGAGGAAAAAAGGCCTTTTTCCGGCGAATCGTATCGTGTTGATTTTGTGTGAGATGTGAGTTCGCTTCCCAAGTCCTTCCGCCATCGGTCCTTTCTTGTGCCGTGGATGCTCCTTGGGGGAGGCCGCGCCCGGGGGACGGAAGATGTTCCGATCCTTTTTTGTCAGGATGTTTTTCTGCGGGGATGCCGCGGCTACGGTTCGCCACATGGATTTTCTCGTGCCTTGCGGGGCACGTAAGGAAGCGGGAGGGAGATGGGGGCTATCGCCTTCTTCTGCCGAAGAGGCGCCGGATGTTCCTGGCCACCCGCATGCCCATCATCACGCCGTCGTACATCATCACTCCTTGGTCCACGACGTTCATGAACGATTCAAACTTTGTCGTGGACTGCGGGGGGGCAAACATCTTGCGCGTGGTGGTTTTGATGCACTCCACGCTTTCTTGGATTTGTCGTCTCACTTCCGCCTTGCGTTGGCGGATGCCCGCCAAGGCGTCTTTGGGGTCGATGCCCGGTTTATTGCTTGCTTCCATTTTCGTGGTCTAAAAAAAGCCGTGCGATGAAACGCGCCAAGGGGCGCACCACCAGTTTGCTGCGGTTCGCGTAGAAGATGAGGCCCAACACCAGGACGACGGCTGCCACAAGGCTGAATCCCATCAGCTCGCTTCCCAGTGCGTCGCTGGCGTAGTAGGCCATGGCGAACGCCAGGAAAAGCAGCACGATGGCTCCCAGCAGCAACATCACCACGATGGTGAGGGTCGTGGTGAGGATGACGGTGAGCTTTTCCGCTGCGTCGAGTTTCACAAACTCTTTTTGGAGCTCAAGGTATTTCTTGAATTCCAAAAAGAGTTTGCCAATGCTTTCTATGTTTTTACTTCCGGAAAACATAAACGGTCGCGGTTAAACTTCTTCTGCCGATTTGATTTCGTCGGCGATTTCGTCTACCAGCGAGTCCATCTCCTTGCGGTTGAGCTTGATGCCGCGCTTGCGCAGGGCTTCTGCGATTTTGTCACGAGTGTCAGTGCCCTTTTCCGGGGCGAATAAAATACCGATTGCCGCACCTACGGTTGCACCGCCGATGAATGCTGCCAAAAAACTTAATGCTTTCATAATACTTTGCTTTAATTAGTCGTTTGCTTTACAAAGATATAAAATGTCGGGAGAAAAATGGCATTTTTCGTGCTTTTTTTTGATTATTTTTTTTGCGGGGCTGATTTAACCTTTTTTTTGTGCCCCGCTTTTCCTTGTATATAAATAATATGTAACTTTGTCCTTTGATGTGCCGTAGCCTTGCTGGTGCGTATTCGGCGGAGGTTGCGGGTGTTCAAGGCGAATTTTTAATTAAACATACAAGTAGTAGAAGAATTATGAAAAAGTTTTTTGTGTTGGGTATTGGATTGGGCGCGGCTTTTGCAATGACCTCATGCAAGTCTTCTGAAAGTGCATACAAGAAGGCCTACGAGAAAGCGAAACAGCAACAAGTGATCGCCACAGAACAGGAACCGGTGCAGCCTACCACGCAGGTGGAAGTGGCTCCCGTGACAACTCCTACGACGACGCCGGATGTGAATACGGTGCAGGTGCAGACGGAAAATGTGACGGTGGTAGCCGGGAACGGCCTGAAGGCTTACAGTGTGGTCTGCGGGAGTTTCAGCCTGAAAGCGAACGCGGAAAACCTGCAGAAACGGCTGGCCAATGCCGGGTACAATTCCCAAATCGCCTTCAACAGTGCGAAGAACATGTATCGCGTGGTGGCTTCCACGTTCGACGACAAGGCTTCTGCCGTGCAGTCGCGCAACACGTTGCGTGCTTCCTATCCCGACGCATGGCTGCTTTATTCTAAATAAGCGCGGAGAGACATAACGAGAAACCGTTAAGGGGGTATAAATACGGCGGGGGCGGGCTCATGCTTTGTCCCCGTTTGTCGTTTGACGTTAAGAATTATTTTGTGGGGCGACGGCTTGTTTTCGTCCCCTTTTCATTAATTTTGCATCCGATATGGGAAGAGTCTTGTCGATAGATTACGGGAAAAAACGCACGGGCGTGGCCGTGACCGACCCTTTGCAACTGATAGCCAACGGGCTGACTACATTGCCCACCCCCGAAGTGCTGGATTTCGTGACGCGCTACGTGCGCGGAGAACAGGTGGAGTGCATCGTGGTGGGCAGGCCCCGCCAGACGGACGGCTCGGACTCCGAGAACATGAAGCGGGTGGAGCCTTTTGTCAACCGCTTGCGCAAGCTGCTGCCCGGCATCCCCGTGGTGTATTTCGATGAGCGTTACACTTCCGTGCTGGCCCACCAGGCCATGCTTGAGGGCGGGCTGAAAAAGAAGGCGCGGCAGAACAAGGCCTTGGTGGACGAGGTCAGTGCCACTATTATTTTGCAGGGATGGATGGAGGCCCGCAGGATGCAGGCAGATAAAAAAAACGAGAAAACATTATGATACTACCGATTTATACGTTCGGCCAGCCCGTGCTGAGGCAGGTGGCCGAGGATATCACGCCGGATTATCCGGACTTGAAGGAACTGGTCGCAAACATGTATGAGACGTTGGATGCGTCCGAGGGCATCGGACTGGCGGCACCGCAGGTGGGCTTGCCCATCCGTGTGGTGGTCATCAATTTGGATTTGTTGTCAGACGACCTGCCTGAATACAAAGGGTATGTCCACACGTTCATCAATCCGCATATTTTGGAGTATGACAACGCGAAGATGGAGTCCATGGAAGAAGGTTGCCTGAGCTTGCCCGGCATCCACGAGCCTGTGCGGCGTCCCACGCGTATCCGTGTGAGCTACATGGACGAGGACTTCCAGCCGCATGAGGAGTGGGTGGAAGGTTACTTGGCCCGCGTCATGCAACATGAGTTCGACCATTTGGAGGGCAAGATGTTCATCGACCGCCTGGCCATGCTGCGCAAGCAAATGATCAGGGGCAAGCTGTCGGACTTGCAACGGGGGAAGTTCCGTTGCGATTACAAGGTCAAGGTGAAGAGATGATGAAACCCCTTTGGAAAGTCGTCCTTTTTTTGTGGCTGTTCCCGTGCGCGGCGTGGGCGCAAATCAACACCGACCGGGTGATGCTGATGGGGCGCAATGCGCTCTATTATGAGGACTACGTGCTTTCCATCCGGCGTTTCAACATGGTGATAGCGGCCAAGCCCTATTTGGCGGAACCTTATTTCTACCGCGGCTTGGCCAAATTCTATTTGGAAGATTACGTGGGGGCGGAAGAGGATTGCGGGGCGGCGATCGACCGCAATCCCTTTTTGCCCGACAACTATGAGTTGCGCGGCCTGTGCCGGATCAATCTGAAGCGGTATGCGGACGCCATTTCCGACTATCGGAATCTGCTCCGCATCGAGCCGAAGGCGGAGAACGGATGGCACAACATGGCCTTGTGCTACTTGGAACTGAAGGAATATGGCAAGGCCGTCGGGTGTCTCGACACCATGCTGGCCTATTGGCCCAAGAAGGCGCAACTCTACACGATGAAGGCACAGGTCTATCTTGCGGAGAAAGACACTGCCGCCGCGATGGCCAGCGCGGACAAAGCCTTGGCCATCAATCCCTATGAAGGGCAGGCCTGGAACATCCGCGCCGTCGTCTATGCCGCGCGCGAACAATACAAGGAAGCCGAGGAGGCCTTGGACAAGACGATACAGCAGATGCCGCGCCAGGCGGGGCATTACGTCAACCGGGCTTTGATGCGTTACCATCAGCGGAACCTTCGTGGTGCCATGGAAGATTATGACACGGCGCTCGAAATGGACTCCACCAACTATGTCGGCCACTTCAACCGGGGGTTGCTCAGGGCGCAGGTGGGGGATGACAACCGGGCGATAGAGGATTTCAACTTTGTCCTCCGGCTGGAGCCGGACAACATGATCGCGCTTTTCAACCGTGCCCTGATGCTGGACAATACGGGCGACTATAAAGGGGCCATCAGGGACATTGATGCCGTCATCAAGGAGTTTCCCAACTTCTGGACCGGTTACCAGTTCCGTGCCGAAGTGCGCCGCAAGATGGGGGACGTGAAAGGGGCGGAACGCGATGAGTTCAAGGTCCTGAAGGCGCAGATGGACATGCGTTACGGCGGAAAGAAACCGCAGTCGGCGAAACGGACCCGCAAGGCAAGCGACCGTAACATGGAGGACTACAACAAGCTGGTGGAGGCCGACACGTCGGATGACGGAATCCCGGAATACGAGAGCGAGTACAGGGGGAAGGTGCAGAACCGCAGGACGGAACTGGCTTTGGAACCCGCGTTGACGTTGACTTATTATGTCGCTGGCGGAGGGTTTCAGCGCAGGCAATACAGTCCGGTGGTTGAGCGTTTGAACAGCCTGCACGCCTTGCCCGAGGCTTTGCTCCTGACCAATGCCGAGGCATCGCTGGACGAGACGCGGATTCAAAGACATTTTGCTTCCATACAGTCTTTGACGGACAAGATTGCGGCACAGCCGGGGAACGCCATGCTCTATTTTGCCCGTTCGTTGGATGAATACCTGGTGCAGGATTTCGAGAAAGCCCTTGCGGATGCCGACCGTGCCGCGGCGTTGGACAGCACCGTCGCGTTGGCCTTCTATTTGCGGGCGCAAATCCGGATGAAAGCGCAGGGAGTGGAGGCGGAGAAGCCCGCAGTTGCGGAACAGCATGTTCCGGTTGCGGGTGGATGGGAGTATGACGCGGCCCGGGCGGGGTGGCAAATGGCTTTGGACGACTTGGACAAGGTCTTAGCGCAAGAACCTGAATTTGCCGCCTGTTATTATAATAAAGGTAATATATATGTCCAGCTGAAGATGTGGCCCGAGGCGATAGCGGCCTACACGAAAGCCGTGGAGCTGAACGCGGCTTTCGCCGAGGCGTATTACAACCGCGGGGTGGCCTATATCCTTTCCGGTGACTATGCGAAGGCCATAGCGGATTTGAGCCAAGCGGGCGAGATGGGGCTATACAAAGCTTATAACCTGATGAAACGGTATCGCGCGAAGGCGCTTTCACAGAAAGACTGAGTTTTTCTGCCTCATAGTGTGCGGGATACTATGCAAAATAGCGAAAGGCATAAAGGATTCGGTTCGTTTCACTTATCCCATTCTTCTGTCTGAAGATTTTATGTGGAGAAGAATCGTTGTACCCGCATGTTGAGGACAGTCTGAGGTGGGTAGCCTGTATGAAGTCATTTATCCGTTTTCTTCGTTTTCCATGTATTCCGTCGGCGACATTCCGTAGAGCCTTTTGAACATGGTCGAGAAGTGCGCTTGGCTGGTGAAGCCCACGGCGTATGCGATTTGGGTCACGGTGGATTTTTGTTTCTTTAGCAGTTTGGCGGCTTGCCGTAGGCGTTGGTCGCGGATGAAGTCACTGGCGGAAAGCCCCGTGATGTCCTTCATCCGGCGGTATAGTTGGGCGCGGCTCATGCCGACTTCTGTGGCCAGTTGTTCTACATTGAGCGTGGAGTTGGCGATGTTTTCATTGATGACCTTCATGACGCGCTCCATCAGGATTTCATCGTCGCTTTGCATTTCTATCGGTACGACCTTTTCTTCTTGCGCCTGTTTGCCAGAGAATTTACCTTTCAGGCGGATGCGGTTGGCTATCAAGTTTTCCATGAGTGCGTCCAGTTCTTCTATGCGGAACGGTTTGCACAGATAACCGTCTGCGCCTTGTTCCAGCCCTTCCATCCGGCTGGCAAACTCCGTTTTCGAGGTCAGCAGGATGATGGGGATATGGTTGGTTTGCGTGTTCTTCTTCAGTTCCTTCAGCAGTTGGAACCCGTCCATGCCGGGCATGACCACGTCCGACACGATGAGGTCGGGCTGGCGGGTGACAGCTTTTTGCCATCCTTCGTCCCCGTTGGCGGCGGGGTCCACGTGGTAGTGCCGCGACAAACTTGTTTTCAGATAGTCTCGTAGTTCTTCGTCATCGTCAATGACCAGCACGTGGTAGCTTGTGCGGCTGCGCTCAGTTTTTGCTGCGACTGGGAGTAAAGTCTGTCCCACGGCGGTGTCGCGGGATGACAGGGCCGGGACTTCCGGCTGAGTGGTTTCTGTTTCTTCTTTTTTCAGGTGTCTGCAACTCAACGGAAGCCGGATGACAAACCGGCAACCTTGTGTGTCTTTTCGGTTCTCGGCGAAGATGGTGCCATGATGGAGCCGCACTAAGAGTTGGCACAGGTTCAGTCCGATGCCGAATCCCAATGGGGTAGCGGCCCGGTTGGCGGCACCTTGGTAGAACCGTTCGAAGATTTTTTTGATTTCTTTTTCGTCCAATCCGTTCCCGGTGTCCGCGACAGCGATTTCCATATAGTTCCGAAGCGGTTCCTTGGCTTTTGCGTCATGTCCTGTAACGACCTTCACTTTGATTTTCCCGCCTCGCGGGGTATATTTCAAGGCGTTCGACAAAAGATTGGCCAGCACCTTGTCGAAATTCCCCGGATCCACCCACACGGCGGGCATTCCTTTTTCAAAATCAGTTTCCAGGCCGATACCTTTTTGTTGCGCAAGGTCTGAGAAGGCGTTGAGTTGTTCGTTTACCAGGCGGGTCATATCGGTTTCCACGTAGCGGATGCGCATTTGTCCTTTGTCAATCTTCCGGATGTCCAATAGTTGGTTGAGTAGGTTCAGGATGCGGTGGGCGTTGTAGCGGATGGTCTGCAGTGCCTTGTCGGTGTCAGGGTCGTTTCCCTTTTTCAGCAGTCTTTCCAAAGGATTGGTGATCAGGGTGAGTGGCGAGCGTAGTTCATGGGCAATGTTGATGAAG
>CALUNJ010000052.1 GCA_944321975.1 uncultured Paraprevotella sp. | reverse complement strand
TTGGGCTACCTGGTTTCGAACCAAGACTAAGACGACCAAAATGTCTTGTGCTACCATTACACCATAGCCCAATCCTTATGACGCTATCTTTCGAAAGCGGTGCAAAGTTAATGCTTTTTCTGTTAACCCGCAAATTTTATGCTACCTTTTTATTTCGCGATAAGCAGAAAATAATTCTTTTTACCGCGTTGCACCAGAAGATACTTGCCATTGAGCAGATCTTCGGCGGTCACGATGTGGTCGAAAGCCGCGAGTTTCTCTTTGTTCAGCGACACGCCTCCTCCCTGCACCGTTTTGCGCATTTCCCCTTTGCTGGGGAAGCATTGGGTCATCTCGGCCATCAAGTCCACGGCTTTCACGCCGGCAGCAAGGGCGTCGCGGCTAATTTCATATTGCGGCACACCGGCAAAGACATCGAGCAACGTCTGTTCATCGAGTTTGGCAAGGTTTTCTTTCGTGGCTTTGCCGAAGAGGATGCTGCTGGCTTCCACGGCCATGTCGTAGTCTTCACGGCTATGGACCATGACGGTGATTTCTTCTGCCAGCCGTTTTTGCAGGATTCGTTGTCCCGGGTCTTCGTCGTGACGCACGATGAGGTTCCCAATCTCCTCCTTGTCCAGCGTAGTGAAGATTCGAATGTAGCGCTTAGCGTCCTCGTCGGCCACATTGAGCCAGAACTGATAGAAGGCATAAGGACTGGTGTAGTTACGGTCCAGCCAGATATTGCCTTTCTCGGTCTTGCCGAATTTCGTGCCGTCGGCTTTCGTGACCAGCGGGCAAGTCAGGGCGAACACCTCTCCCCCGTTGGTGCGGCGGATGAGTTCGGCGCCGGTGGTGATGTTGCCCCATTGGTCGCTACCGCCCATCTGCAACTTGCACCCCTTATGTTCATAGAGGTAAAGGAAGTCGTAGCCTTGAAGGAGCTGGTACGTGAATTCGGTGAACGACAGGCCGTCACGGGCTTCGCCGTTCAACCGCTTCTGCACACTGTCTTTGGCCATCATATAGTTCACCGTGATATGCTTACCCACTTCGCGTGCGAAATCGAGGAATTTAAAGTCTTTCATCCAATCGTAGTTGTTCACCAGTTCGGCATGGTTGGGTGCGTCGCTGTCGAAGTCGAGGAAGCGGGCCAGCTGCTTTTGGATGCACTCCACATTGTGACGCAATGTTTCTTCGTCAAGCAGATTGCGCTCCTGGCTTTTCCCCGAAGGGTCGCCGATCATGCCCGTGGCTCCCCCGATGAGGGCCAGGGGCTTGTGCCCGCACCGTTGGAAATGTTTGAGCATCATCACGCCGCAAAGGTGGCCGATGTGCAGGGAATCCGCTGTGGGGTCGATCCCCAAATAAGCTGTGACTTGCTCTTTTTCAAGCAGTTCTTCTGTCCCTGGCATCATGTTATGGATCATGCCTCTCCATTTCAGTTCTTCTACAAAGTTCATCGTATGAATCTATTTTATTTTATGATTTTTGTCGTGTACAAAAGTACGACCTTTCGGGGACACTTGCAACTATATTCCTATTTTTTAGCAGGGTGAATCCCCCGGGTTAAGCGAAAGGACGGGACGGGCATGCGCGACCGCAGGGCGTGGATGTATGTTCTTTTCACCTTGGCGCAGTTCCGGACGGCGCAGCCTCTGGACGTAGCGTCCCGCTTGACCGCCCCGTGGCAGACGGCCCTGGACGAACATTCTCTTCTTCAGGTTTCCTTCAGCGGGACGGGCACCGTCCTGTTTCCTGACATCCGCATGATTTGCCGCAGGTTTTCCCAACATTGCGTGTTCAGTTCTTCCGGGGTGCAACCGCGCAGAGAAGCCGCCGCGCAATAGACGGTTTCCACGGAATGCGGAGCTTCGTCGGTTTCGAGAAAAAGCCGGCCCGGGGGACACAGGCGGAGGCTGTCGGCATTGTAACACCTCCCGAAGCTGAGGTAAAAGCCTTGCGCAAGCAGGCTTTCGGCCAACTGCGGCTTCCCACGGAATCCATGAATGACACAAGCCGTCGCAGGACGGATTTCCTTCACAACGGCCCACAACTCACTCCACGCTTTCACACAATGGATGATGACGGGCAACCTTCTGTCTGACGCCAGCTCGAGCTGGCGCATGAAAATTTCGCGTTGAAGCGCAAAAGAGGCGTCGCGGCACTTGTCCAACCCCACTTCTCCGATGGCAAGGCAGCGGGGCGAATGGGTGAGAACGTCCAATTGCCGCAAAGATTCTTCGGGAGCCTCCGGAAGGTGCCAAGGATGGATGCCGGCAGAAAACCAGCCGCAAGGAAGCTCCAGACGGAGAGCCTGGGTCGCGAGAGGGAGGATGAAGTTGCGGACCACGGTTTCGCAAGGCGACACGGAGGAACGATGGGCATGTATATTCAAGAAGGAAGGCATGAGAGAATCAAGGCACAGGGTCATAGCCACTTCCGCCCCACGGATGGCAACGTAAAATGCGGCGCACCGCCAGATACAAACCTTTGAAAGGACCGTGCTTGCGGATGGCTTCGACGGCATATTGCGAACACGTGGGAGTAAACCTGCACGTAGGAGGGGTCAACGGGGAAATCAGTTTCCGGTAGCATTCGATGGGTGCGATCAAGGCTACCGACAACAAGCGGAGCACACCGCGCCACAATTTATCCATGAGGCGCGCCCTCCTTGGACAAGGAAACTGCAAACCGCTCGGAAATGCGAGTCAGCAGATGCTTCACGTGGCGATCCACCTCGGCAGAAGAATACAAACGGTCGGAAAGCCACAGGAAGGCTAGCAGAAGGTGGCACTCAGGTTGTCTTTCCAATGCGGCATTCAGCAGATGCTTGTGTCGCCGGTAGGCTTCGCGCACCTGCCTCTTGACCCGGTTGCGGTTCACCGCCAATTTGAAATGACGCTTTGAGACCGACACCAGCACAGTGGCAGGAGATGGGGTTTCCGTGGAGGCTACCGGCATGAAAACGACTCTCAACGGGTAGGCAGACATGGATTTCCCTCCCCCGGAAAAAAGTTGCTCAATGAGCCGCCTGCTGCACAAGCGCTCGTCCTTGCGGAAAGAAAAGTCAGTTTTTTGAGGCATATCGGTGTGGAAAAGAGAAGAAGGGTGCGTCCCCGGCACCCTTCTTTATGATAGTGTGACAATCAGCCATTCTGTTTCTTGATGAAAGCATCCAGCGCGGCCGTGATGGAGGGACACTGTGCGGTGGGAGCTTCCATGTCCAGCCGCAAGCCCGCGTCTTTCACAGCCTTGGCGGTCGTGGGGCCAAAAGTGCCTATGGCAATATCTTTTTGCTCGAAGTCGGGAAAATTCTTCAGCAAGGCTTGTATTCCGGAGGGACTGAAAAAGATCAGCATGTCATAGTCAAAATCTTCGCCCGGCATGAAATCGTTGCTGACCGTACGATACATGACCACTTCCTTATGAATAAGCTTTTTGGAGTCCAGCAGATTGGCTATTTCGTCGTTGTGCACGTCAGACAGGGGGACAAGGTATTTCTCGGTCTTATGCTTCACCATGGCAGGCAGCAGGTCGTCGATTTTTCCTGTCGCGCCGAAGAACACCTTGCGTTTGCGATACTGCACATATTTTTGGATATAAAGCGCGATAGTTTCCGTGATGCAGAAATATTTCATGTCTTCAGGTATGGCCACGCGCAATTCCTTGCACAAAAGGAAGAAATGGTCAATGGCATTGCGCGAAGTAAACACGATGGCCGTGTAATCCAGGATGGAGACTTTTTGCTGGCGGAATTCTTTTGCCGAAAGCCCTTCTATCTTGATAAAAGGCCGGAAAACCAAATTCACACCGTACTTGGAAGCGATCTCGAAATAAGGAGATTTCTCGGAGGTTGGTTTGGGCTGTGAAACCAAAATCTTCTTGATCATAAGTGTCCAAATATTTTATAATAGTATGTCGTTTATATATGTAAGTGCCTGCCATAACCCACAGATTGGCAGTATTTCGAGGGCACAAAAGTACACAATTAAATGCAAAAGGCCATAAAAACTATGGAAAAAGATGCAAAAAGTCTTATAAAAGAGGAGAAGTTTCATGAAAATGAGCAACAATACCGCATAGAACACCACATCGGGTGCCGGAACATTGAAATAAACCAAGACCAACGCAAGGGGAAAAAACAAGATGCCTTCGCCCGAAACAAGGTAAGAATAAGATTTCATCCATGCTTTTCGCTGCGGTTTGTTGAAAAAGACCCAATTTATAGCTGCATAGAGGAGCTGTTTGACACCCAGGAACACCCAAAACACAACGACATAAACGCTCAACAGCATGTGGGAGGACACTTGTGCCATGAAGAGGTCGTGAGAGGCCTGGGTGTAGTCAAAAAAAATGAGTCCGGCCAAAAGACCGGCTTGCAGGTAGAGGAATATCGCATGGCGTATTTCGGTGCCCGTCTCGGTATTGGAGAGTTGCTCTTTGTCGGCCCGGCGGAGAAAGAAATCCTGCAAATGTTTTTTCGCGTACCGCTTGCTGTGGGCAAAAATAAGTATGACAGCGAGGAAACAGCAGAACAAGATGGCGGTGACCCAATTGTCGTTGCGCAACAGATAGGGAAACAAGTCCGAGGTTTTCCCGAAAGGACGGATAGGGATTTCCGGATGATAGGCTGGCGACTGGTTGAAAAAAACGTAGTCTTCGTACGTCGGAAGCTTGAAGAGTCCGGTCCGCGCCGACGGGACTTTCCAACCCGGAAGATTTAGCGTGTCGGGACGGGTGGAACGCACTTGCACCCGTTGCGGGAGATGGGCTTGCACGGCAGAATCTTGCTGGGCCGGAGTGGCTTCCTCTGGAAGACTTTCGATAATCCGGGCCGGATCGAAGGCCTTTTTCCGTGCGACGGCGGAGGACGTTTCCGGATGGAGAATTTCTTTCGTCCTAAGCGAATCCCTCATAGCTATAGAGCTGCAAATTTGCGGATATTTTTATCCCAAAGCGGAGTGGTGCGCAACAATCCCACCGCTTCGGCGGGTGCATGGGCCACTTTCCAGATATGCAGATGGGCGGGACGCATGAAATGTTCGTCCGCCGCACGGGAAAGCATCTCCAAAAGAGGATCGAAAAAGCCGTTGACATTCAGGATGACGATGGGGTTAAGGTATAATCCCAATTGTTTCCACGTGATGATTTCAAGCAGTTCTTCCAAGGTTCCGCAACCGCCAGGCAACGCAATGACACCGTCCGAGAGCCGTGCCATGGTTTCCTTGCGGCTGTGCATGTCTTCCGTCTCGATCAATTCGGTCAATCCCCGATGATGCCAGCCTTGTTCCACCATGAAGCGAGGAATGACTCCGGTTACGTTTCCACCGGCGGCAAGACAGGCGTCGGCACAAGTTCTCATCAGCCCTTGGTTTCCGGCACCGTTGACGAGCCGTATGCCGTTTTGAGCCAGGATTCTCCCAAGCTCGGCGGCATTTCGGGAATAGGCTTCCGGCACTTGCGTGCTGGAAGCCGAATATACACATACGGATTGGATGCGGTTCATGATTCAGGAAAGCCCGAAGAGCGACTTTATTTGATCCACATAATCCAGTTTTTCCCAAGTGAACAACTCCACCTCCACGGTGCGCTGGGGCATGTAGCGGCTTTGGAACACCTTGGTCAGCGTGCGGGGCTGGCGTCCCATGTGCCCGTAAGCGGCCGTTTCCTCGTAAATGGGGTTGCGCAACTTCAGGCGGTCTTCGATAGCCTTCGGCCGCAAGTCGAACAGTTCTTCTATCTTCTGTGCGATTTGCCCGTCGGTGAGATCCACGTGGCTTCTCCCGTAGGCGTTGACATAGATGTTCACCGGACGTGCCACGCCGATAGCATAGCTGATCTGCACGAGCATCTCGTCGGCCACTCCAGCCGCCACCATATTTTTGGCGATGTGGCGTGCGGCGTAAGCTGCCGAACGGTCGACTTTCGACGGATCCTTTCCCGAGAAAGCACCTCCGCCGTGTGCCCCCTTTCCACCATACGTGTCCACTATGATTTTTCGTCCAGTCAGTCCCGTGTCACCGTGCGGGCCGCCGATGACGAACTTGCCGGTGGGATTGACGTGATAGGTAATCTCATCATTGAACAGTTTGAGGATGTCCGGATTGTGAATCTCGCTGATGACGCGAGGCATCAGGATGTGCAACACGTCTTCGCGGATTTGGTTGAGCATCTTCCGGTCGGCTTCTTCCTGGTTGCCGTCTATCGACGGGATGAAGTCGTCGTGCTGGGTAGACACTACAATGGTGTCCACGCGCACGGGAATGCCATGGTCGTCATACTCAATGGTCACCTGGCTCTTGGCATCCGGACGCAAGTAAGTCATCACCTTTCCTTCACGACGGATTTCGGCCAGCACCCGTAGGATTTTGTGGCTCAAGTCGAGAGACAACGGCATGAAGTTTTCCGTTTCATTGGTCGCATAGCCGAACATCATTCCCTGGTCACCGGCTCCCTGTTCCATGGGATCTTCACGCTCCACTCCTCTGTTAATATCAGGACTTTGTTCATGAATGGCCGAGAGCACGCCACAGCTTTCAGCTTCGAACTTATACTCCGCTTTCGTGTAGCCTATGCGCCGGATCGTACGCCGGGCGATTTCCTGAAGATCCACATAGGCTTTCGATTTCACCTCTCCGGCTACGATCACCTGTCCGGTCGTGACCATCGTTTCGCAGGCCACCTTTGATTCGGGATCGAAAGCCAGGAGTTCGTCTAATATGGCATCTGAAATCTGGTCTGCCACTTTGTCCGGATGTCCTTCAGACACCGATTCTGAAGTAAATAAATAACCCATTTCTAAAGCATTTAAATGAATTTGACAAAAATTGAAAATGGGGTTTCATTGGGAAGGTATGCGTGCAATGTGAACATTGCCTTTAGCATTTTTTACTGTGGTTGCAAGCCGCCCAAATCTATCCACATTTGTTTTCGGGCTACAAAGTTAAGGAGAAAAATAGGATAATGGATATATTCTTTCAATAATTTATGTTTTTATTAGGCTCTTGATGGAATTCTTCTTAATTTTGAGGCGGAAACCGTATTTTTTTAGATTAACCTAAAACAATTAATTATTATCATGAACAAAATTCCTATTCTCAGGTGGGCCTCGGCATTGGCTGTGGGGGCTTTTTTCCTTTCAGCCCAGGCACAGGTGACGTTGAACATCGACGCGGGACAACGCGGCCCGACAATTGGAGACCGGCATTACGGACTTTTTTTCGAAGAAATAAACCATGCCGGCGACGGCGGATTGTATGCCGAACTGATCCACAACCGTTCGTTTGAAGATAATGCATCCAATCCCGACAAATGGTGGGCCGTAGGGGGAGCAGCCATGTCGGTGACCACGGACGGCTTACTCAACGAAGCACAAGGACATGCCTTACGGTTGGAAATCCGGACGGCAGGCGATGGTGTCCGCAACGAAGGTTTCTGGGGCATCAACGTGGTGAACGGCCGCACATACAGGCTTTCCTTCTGGATTCGTGGCGAAGGCTCCTATCAGGGCACACTGACGGCGGAATTACAAACAGAAGAAGGAACTGCTTTAGGAAGCACTGCGATTCCGGTGGACGTGAAAGGCGAATGGGTCAAAATGACAACCGAAATCACAGCCACCGGAGATGCCCCCAAAGGGTGGTTCGCCTTGAAGGGGGACACACCGGGCACGGTGGTCCTGGACATGGTCAGCCTTTTCCCGCCGACTTACAAGAACCGCGAGAATGGTTGCCGCCCGGATCTGGCCGAAATGCTGGAAGCCATGAAACCTCGTTTCGTGCGTTTCCCCGGCGGTTGCTATGTGGAGGGGGTTTATGCCAACGGAAGCACCAACCGCTTCGAGTGGAAAAAGACCATCGGCCCGATTGAAGAACGTCCGGGGCACATGAACCAGAATTGGGGCTACCGGGTGTCCGACGGAATGGGTTTCCACGAGATGCTCCAACTGACGGAAGACCTCGGAGCCGAACCGTTGTTTGTCGTGAACATGGGAATGGGACACGGCTGGGCGGAAGATTACCAACACATAGACGAGTACATACAAGAAGCGCTCGATGCGTTGGAATATTGTAACGGCGACGCCCAAACCACGAAATGGGGAGCATTGCGGGCACAGAACGGACATCCGGAACCGTTCAACCTGCGGCTGATCGAGATCGGAAACGAAAACTACAACTTCTCTTCGCAGAACAACAATGATCAAAGCGACCATTATGCGGAGCGTTACCGCCAGTTCTACGATGCCATCCGGAAGCAACACCCGGAAGTGACCATCATCGGCAACGTGGAGGCATGGGGGACGGACAACCCAAGCTGGCGCAACCCCCATCCCGTGGATGTCGTGGACGAGCATTATTACCGCAATCCGGGATGGTTCGTAGGCCAATACAACAAGTATGATTCCTACAGTCGTTCAAGCCACAAGATCTATGTGGGAGAATACGCCGTGACGCAGGACTTCGGCACCCAAGGACACCTCACGGCAGCCTTGGGCGAAGCTGTGTTCATGCAGGGCATGGAAAACAACTCCGATGTGTGTGTCATGAACAGCTATGCGCCGATCTTTGCCAACATCAACAACTATAACTGGCGACCGGACATGATCCAGTTTGACAGCCGCACAAGCTACGGGACCCCGTCGTATTACGTGCAACAGCTCTTTCCGAACAACGTGGGAAAAGTGAACGTGAAATGGACGGAGGAAAACAACGGTGCCCAGCCTTCTGCCCGGCGAGTCGGATTAAGCACGTGGAACACGACCGCGACGTTTGACAATGCAAGGGTGACCGATGCGAAAGGCAATGTGCTCTTCAGCGACGACTTTTCTCAAAACAATGCCACATGGTTGTCCCATGGCGGAGTGTGGGAAGTCGATGGCGGCCGACTCCATCAAGTCAACAGCAGCATGCAGGGCGCAGTCTATGCCTGCGACCTCAATGCAGGCACAGACTACACCTATGAAGTGGAAGCCACGAAGGAAAGCGGGGCCGAAGGGTTCCTGGTGGTTTTCGACTACGGAGATGCCAACAACTATTGTTGGTGGAACCTGGGCGGGTGGAACAACACCCAGCATGGCGTGGAAGTCTGCATGGACGGAAAGAAATCAACGGTGGCTTCCACGGACGGAAGCTTGGAAACCGGGCGCACCTACCATGTCAAGATCCAAGTGGAAGGCATGCAGGTGAAGTGTTATCTCGACGATCAGCTCCTGCACGACTTCACCTTGCCGGAAGAATATGGGAACCGTCAGTCCCAAGGGGCATTCCAACACGTGGGCATGAGCACGTGGAACACCGATGCCACGTTCGACAACGTGCGTCTCACGGATGCAGACGGAAAGGTGTTGTATACGGATGAGTTCGCTGCCGCAAGTTCCATGTGGGCAAACAACGGCGGAGAATGGGCCGTGACCGGCGGACAACTCCGGCAGACAGACACCGGCATACAAGGCGCGATGTACGTCTGCGACCAGAATGCGGGCAAAAACTACACCTATGAGGTAGAGGCCACGAAAAACAGCGGAAACGAAGGGTTCCTGATCGTGTTCAACTATGGCGATGCCAAAAATTATTGCTGGTGGAACCTGGGCGGATGGGGCAACACCCAACATGGCGTGGAAGTCTGCACGAACGGAGCCAAATCAACGGTGGCTTCCGTGGGAGGCAGCCTGGAAACCGGACGTACCTATCGCGTCAAGATCCAAGTGGAAGGCACACGGGTGAGATGCTACCTCGACGACCAGCTCCTGCACGACTTCACGCTGCCGGTGGGACGCAAGGTGTATGTCTCTTCCAACATCGACGATGAAGCGGGCATTCTCTATGTGAAACTGGTGAATCCCGGATCCACGGCCCAATCCGTGAAGGTCAACCTGGCCAACGCGGCAACCACAGGAGGTAGCATGGTGGAACTGACGAGCACGAACGGCACGGACGAGAACTCTTTGGAAAATCCCCGGAAAGTAATGCCGCGCGAATCATCGCTCGATGTTTCCGGACAGCAATTCGAGGTAGAGATGCCGGCCTATTCGCTGCGCATTCTCCGGCTGGATGTCACGGATGTGCAGATTGTGGAAGAAGAACCAGCCGAGCTTCCCGAACCGGTCGTGCAATACGGATTCGAAGCCGGAACGGGTGCCGACGATTCCGGCACATTCCAAGGCACGTTGCAGGGCGATGCGGCCATAGTGGCGATGGACGATGGCAACCACGCACTCTATACCGGTGCCGACGAAGCGCATGGCCATTTCGATTTGGGAACCGACATGGCGCGCCAGACATTGGCCCGGCTTACCGAGGATTATGCCATTTCCGTGGACATCGCCTTGCCGGACGTGGGCAACCTGACGCAATACTGCTGGGCCTATGGTTTCTCCAAAGGGACAGACCTCTGCCTGGGACTGATCAACACCCCCGACAACACCAACTGGTATTACACCATCAAAACCAGTGAAGGCAATGCAGACGTAGCTTCCCGGAGCGGGCTGGCGTATGGAAAGTGGCACAACCTGACCTATGTGCAGGAAAAGGACAAAGGACGGCTGTATGTCGACGGGCACTTGGCCAAGGAAGAGACGGTCGTTTTCCGCCCTGCGGACATTGCCGCAGAGCTGACGGGAGCCTGCCTGGGCCGTTCGCCATTTGAAGGAGACGCCTTGCTGACAGAAACCTATTTTGATAATTTCCGCATATATGACAAAGCCTTGAGTGCGGCCCAGGTAGCGGAACTTTATGCCCGCACACAAGCACTTTCGCCATCGTCTGCCGAAGTGGCCGGAAAAGATGATGCCGCCGAAATGACATCGTTCATGAAGAAATTCAACTACCTGCATGCCACGTCCGAACTTCCAGCCGAAACAGCCAAAGGCACAGCCCTGGAGTGGACATTCACACCGGAGGCCGAAGGAAGCAATCTTGTGGCGCTGAATGGGAACACGCTTGCCGTGACCGCCCTGCCACAAGGGGAAACAGCCGTACGGGCCGGCACCCTGACGGCTTCCACGTCGGGCGGAACCACATGGTCCTCGACCGTCTATGTGGCTCCGGACGACCAACGCTACGGTTACCTGTACTGCTTCATGAATGCCGGCGAAGAGATCACCAACTTTGCCTTGGGTTCGAAAGAAGACAAGGGCCATGTGTTCAACGTGTTGTTGGATGGAGCCGAAATATTCGACACCAAGACCTTGGCCGGCATTGAGGGCGGCACTCGCGATGCCTATATCGGACGCGGTGAAGCGGGTGACGGCTACTTCATCACCACCACCGACATGAAACAACACACCTCGCGAGTGTGGAACAACCGCGGCATCAACCTGCTGCGTTCGAGCGACCTGATCCATTGGGAAAGCACAACATTCAACTTCACGAAAGGCAAGTCCGTGTTCTCCGATCCGGACGCCACGACGGGCTGCTATGACACGGACGAGGAGTATGCGCTCATCAACCGTGTGTGGGCACCACAGTTCATCTGGGACAAGGACTACAACCAAGGCGAAGGAGCCTACCTGGTGTACTACTCCATCCTTTCGGAGAATGAAGGCGACACCCACGACCGCATCTTCTATTCTTATGCCGGCCGCGATTTCAAGACCCTGACCCAACCGCGCCTTTTCTTCGACCCGGGCGTGGCGGTCATCGATGCCGACATCGTGTATAACCCCTACGACAGCCTCTATCACATGTACTACAAACGCGAAGGGGCTTCCGGAACGGCACGCGGCATTTACGAAGCCACAAGCGACCGGCTGATAGGCGGCACATGGACAGACGTGGCCCACGTGACCAACGAAGGAGCCGAGTTGGTGGAAGGTTCCTCCACGGTGCGGCGCATCAATGAAGATGCCTATAACCTTTATTACATGCGCTATTCCGGCGGAAGTGCCTACAAATACTGCGAGACCGACCATGTAGGACTCCACATCGGCCCGTCTTCTCCAGTGGAAGGTGAAGGAGCCTTTCAGCACGGTTCGGTCATGACAGTCACCGAGGAGGAATACACCACGCTCCAGTCCTGGAGCGACCTGTGCCTGCTTCTTCCGGAAATCCGGCAGATGAAGGCGGAAAGCGGAACCACGGTATTCGACGCGGCCATCCGCCAGGCGGAAGAGGCTCTGGCCCTGGCCACGGTGCCGGAACTGGCCGTGGCACTCCCGGTGGCCTACAAAGCCTTGCAGACGGCCTTGGACGACTATGCCCAGGAAAGCGACGGAGCCGTCGACCTGACCTTCCTCCTGAACAACCCCGACTTCACGGACAACGACGCTTCGGGCTGGAGTGGCACGGCCTTCTCGGCGGCCTCCTCCGGAGTAGCCGAATTCTATGACACGACGTTCGACACCTATCAGGTGTTGAAGGACATGCCGGCCGGCACATACCGGTTCGAATGCCAAGGGTTCTATCGCAACGGGGACTATGCCGTGGCCTATCCCGCCCGCCAGGAGGGCACGGAACAGCTGTTGGCCGTGCTTTACGTGAACGATGCGGAGCGTCCCTTCATGTCCTTGTTCGACGAGTCCGCGCCCTATACTTACACGCCTTACACCTATCCCGACAATGTGTGGACGGCCGATGCCGCCTTCAACCGCGACGGGGCTTATGCGGCCAACGCGGTGGAATTCATTCTCGAGGAACCAGGCGACCTGAAGCTCGGCGTGGCCAAAAGCGCATACAAGACCCATGACTGGACCTGTTTCGACAACTTCCGCCTCTATTATCTGGGCGTACAGGACTATCTGGATCTCGATGTATCGGAAGCCGGAGTAACCACTTGCTATGCGCCTAATGCGTTCGTCATGCCGGCCGGACTGGTCGGAGGCATCGTGAAGAGCATCGACGCGGAAGCCAACGAACTGACCGTGGACTGGCGCTATCCGGCGGACCGAGTCGTGCCGGCCGGGACAGGAATCATCCTGGAAGGCAAGACTGGGAGCTACAAAGGCCGGCTCTGCACGGACGAGACCGCCGCCCCGGCGGACAATCTCCTACGCGGCACACTGGAGAATGCGGTCGTTGACGAAGCCGGCTACCTTTATTATAAGCTGGCCGACGGCAACGAAGGTGTCGGATTCTATTGGGACGCGCAGGACGGCAAGTCCATCACCAACGAAGCCGGAAAAGCCTATCTGGCCATCCCTGACACGCCGGAAAACCTTTCCGCAGATTTCTTCCGCTGGAATTGGTATGCGACGGGGATCACCGATGTCATGACCGACGGCAACGCACCGACGGATGTCTACACCCTCTCCGGCGTTCGCATCCGCACGCAGGTAAAGATGTCTGAGGCCTTGCGCGGGCTGCCGGAAGGCATATACATTGTCAACGGTAAAACTCTGATGGCAAAATAAAAAAGGAAAAAGCGGGTTGGACATTCAGAAAACCTTTGGAGGATCCTAAAAGCATTTCTGAGCTTTTGGCCCGTCGTAGCGAAACGATTGAAAGAAGAAGGCAACTCGATATAAGCGGGTTGCCTTCTTTTGAGCCTGTAGATTTTTAGTGGGGCCTATATCTAAAAACCTGTAATGCTGAAGCGGAAGAGGTTTTTACTGCCTCGCGAGGGAAAAGACAAACGTGGCGAATAGGATGGCACCGCGCTCAAGAGGAACGTAAATTTCTCTCTTGAGATTCACATTTTTTTGGCTTGAGAAAAAAATGTGAATCACTTGAGAAAAAACCAAGCGTTTCAAAACACACATTATATTATTGATGATTAACAAAATAAGTTTTCCTTCAACATGCGGACATACGGACCGGGAAATGGAACTTACGGAAAGGAAAAAAAGACGGGGATTGCCTTCCCATGCCGGAGGAATCCGGCAGGAGGGCACGAAGGCCTGTCATACGAAAAAAATTGAAAAGGGTGTATTTCCCCTTGGCAAGGAAACGGGAAAAAACACCCCCACTGCATTTCTACTGCTTCCTTCTTCTTATATTCCCCGTCCATGAATACCTTTTCCATCCCCCCGAAAGGCTGAAGGATGAAGCCCCGCGGTCGACCCACCTCCTGCAGGAAGGGCGCCCCCCGGAGGGAAGATGACGGAAGAAACGAGACGCAGATTGCAACCAAGTTGCACGCCGATTTGTTGTGCAGGCGGCATTTTTCCGCTATCTTTGCCTGCGTAAAACAAGAACTGAAAGCAAAACAATGAATTCACGTCTCAAGGCGATAGGACTAATCGTGCTTTGCCTGCTGGTGCAGGTCATCGCGGTGTGCCCCCATCATCATCATGCCGATGCGCTCTGCCTGAGACTGAACCCCCACCCGGTCCTTCCCGTCAAAGCCCCACAGCCTTGTGGCGCAGGATGCATCACGCACTTTAGCCTGACCATGCCCGGCGAAGCCGCCAGCCCTTTGTGCCGGCGCGACACGCCACGCCACAAGAACGGCCCGCAGGCGGAACAGGCGACCCGCTGCCTCCGGTCGGGCCATCACGGAGATTCCAGCCCGAAGACCCGGCCGATGCCGCCCTATGCCATCCCGCCTGCAGGATGTGCCGGGCTGAGGTCTCCCCCGCAAATACCTTCCGATACACTCCGCGCGTGACGGTTCCCTTCACGCTTTTCCTTTTTACATATCAAAAAACTGGTTTTACCCAACACTTTAACAAAACACCTATGAAGAAAATATGTTTCTTGATGGGCGCGTGGGTCATGTCGTTGCTCTGCGCCTGTCATTCCCACGAGCATGGCGAAGAAGGCCACAACCACGAGGCGGAAACCGCCGAAACCGAGACACACGGGGAACACGGCCACCATGCCGATGAAATCATCCTGAGCGAAGAAAAGGCAAAGGCCGCCGGACTGCGCACCGAAACCGTGGAGCCGGGACGGTTCCGCCAAGTCGTGAAAACCGGCGGACGGATCCTGGCGGCACAAGGCGAGGAAACCACCGTGGTAGCCCCGGCGGCAGGCGTGGTGCGCTTTGCCCGCACACTTGCCCCCGGCATGCAGGTGGGAAGCGGCACCACGTTGTTCCGCCTCTCGGCCGACCGGCTGCAGGGAGGAGACCCCGTGAAACGCGCCCGCATCGCTTATGAGAACGCCCGGGCGGAATATGACCGCGCACGGCCGCTGGCCGAAAAACAAATTGTCAGCCAAAAAGAGCTGCAGGCCCTGAAGACAGCCTGCGAAGACGCACGGATAGCCTATGAGGCCATCGCCCCGGCTTCCGCCCAAAAGGGCATGACGGTGGCCGCCTCCACGGGCGGTTACGTGAAAAACGTAGCCGTGAAGGAGGGCGACTATGTGGCCACCGGACAGCCAATGGCCACGCTGACCCAAACCCGGCGGCTGCAGCTGCAGGCCGATGTATCGGAACGCTACTATGCCTTCCTTCCCGAAATCGTCTCGGCACGCTTCAAGACTCCTTATGACCACGCCACCTACGACGTGGACTCGCTGCACGGCCGCATACTTTCCTACGGGAAAGCCTCGGAAGAGGCATTGGCCTACGTGCCGGTCACCTTCGAACTGGACAACGCCGGACACATCGTGCCGGGTGCTTACGTGGATGTCTACCTGCTGGGACGGGAGCGCGAAGGCGTGATCTCCCTCCCCCTTCAGGCCCTGACCGAAGAACAAGGATTATATTTCGTGTACCTGCAGGAAGACCATGAAGTGTTCCGGAAACAGGAAGTGAAGACAGGAGCCGAAGACGGACGGCGCGTAGAAATCCTGTCGGGACTGAAAGCGGGCGACCGCGTCGTGACGCAAGGAGCCTACCACGTGAAGCTGGCTTCGGCCTCGAACGCCATCCCGCCCCACACCCATTCCCATTAACGGCAAGGAGGAACGGAACATGCTGAACAAAATCATTCATTTCTCCTTGCAGAACAGGCTGATTGTCCTGATCGCCTCCGTCCTGCTGTTTGCAGGCGGGCTCTACCAGACTTTCCACACGGAAGTCGACGTGTTCCCCGACCTGAACGCCCCCACGGTCGTCGTCATGACGGAGGCGGGCGGCATGGCCGCCGAAGAAGTGGAACAACTGGTCACCTTCCCCATCGAGACCGCCGTCAACGGGGCCACCGGCGTACGCCGCGTGCGCTCTTCGTCCACCACGGGATTTTCCGTCGTATGGGTGGAATTCGACTGGGACACGGACATTTACCTGGCACGCCAGATCGTGTCGGAAAAACTGGCCACCGTAGGGGATGACCTGCCCGACAATGTGGGACAACCCACACTGGGGCCCCAGTCGTCCATCTTGGGCGAACTGCTCATCGTAGGCCTGACGGCCGACAGCACCTCAATGCTCGACCTGCGCACACTGGCCGACTGGGTGATCCGCCCGCGCCTCCTCTCCACCGGAGGCGTGGCACAAGTGGCCGTGCTGGGCGGCGACATCAAGGAATACCAGATCCTGCTCCACCCCGAGCGGATGAAACACTACGGGGTCACGCTGGGCGAGGTGATGGCCGCCACACGCGGCATGAACACCAACATCAACGGCGGCGTGATCTATCAATATGGCAACGAATACATCGTGCGGGGCGTAGTGTCGACCGACCGCGTGGCACAAATCTCACGCGCCGTGGTGAAACAGGCGGGAGGAATCCCGGTCACGCTGGAAGACATCGCCAACGTGCAGGTGGGCAGCCAGCAGCCCAAACTCGGGCTGGCTTCGGAAAAAGGCAAACCGGCCGTGCTGCTCACCGTGACGAAACAGCCCGACACGGGCACGATCGAACTGACGGAAAGCCTGGAAGCCGCCCTGAAGGACCTGCAGAAAAGCCTGCCGGCCGACGTGCACGTGTCGACCGACGCCTTCCGCCAGTCGCGCTTCATCGAAAGCTCCATCAGCAACGTGCAGGACTCACTCTATGAGGGCGCGATCTTCGTGGTCCTGGTGTTGTTCCTCTTTCTGGCCAATGTGCGCACGACGGTCATCTCGCTGGTCACACTCCCCCTCTCGCTGCTGGTCACCATCCTCGTGCTGCACTACATGGGGCTGACCATCAACACCATGAGCCTGGGCGGCATGGCCATCGCCATCGGTTCGCTGGTGGACGATGCCATCGTGGACGTGGAAAACGTGTGGAAACACCTGCGCGAAAACCGTTTGTTGCCCGAAGCGCAGCGGTTGCGGGTGCGCGACGTGGTGTTCAACGCCTCACGCGAAGTGCGCATGCCCATCCTGAATTCCACGCTCATCATCATCGTGAGCTTCATCCCCTTGTTTTTCCTGAGCGGCATGGAAGGCCGCATGCTGGTGCCGCTGGGCGTGGCCTTCATCGTGTCACTGTTTGCCTCCACCATCGTAGCCCTGACGCTGACACCGGTGTTGTGCAGCTACCTCCTCGGCCACAAGGCCAAAGTGGGCGGACTGCCCAAAGAAGCCTTCCTGGCCCGATTCCTGAAACAACACTACCACAAAGGACTGCTTTGGGCACTGGCCCACAAAAAGACGGTGGTGGGCGTGCCGCTCGCGCTCTTCCTCGTGGCACTGTGTGGCTTTTTCACCCTGGGGCGCAGCTTCTTGCCCTCGTTCAACGAAGGTTCCTTCACCATCAACATCAGTTCACTGCCCGGCATTTCACTGGAAGAATCAGACAAAATCGGGCGGCAGGCTGAAGAATTGCTGCTCTCCATCCCTGAAATCCAGACCGTGGCACGAAAAACCGGACGGGCGGAACTGGACGAACACGCGCTGGGCGTGAACGTGTCGGAAATCGAGGCACCCTTCGAGCTGAAAGACCGCAGCCATGACGAACTGCTGGACGACGTGCGAAAAAAACTCTCCCTGCTCAGCGGCGCCAACATCGAAATCGGACAACCCATCAGCCACCGCATCGACGCCATGCTGAGCGGCACGCAGGCCGGCATCGCCATCAAACTCTTCGGCGACGACCTGAACAAGATGT
>CALUNJ010000051.1 GCA_944321975.1 uncultured Paraprevotella sp. | reverse complement strand
GACGAGAAGGACATTGAGACGGAACGCCTCCCGGAACTGAACCTTCCGAAGCTGGGCATCGGGCCGGAACACTACGAGGCCGTCGAACGCGCCGTGAAGGACTTGGAACGCCAGGGACTTGCCGTCAACATCATCAAGGACTAACCCTTAAACTATGACCGTACCATGGGATTATTGGAATTCAGCAAGCTTCCGGTCAACACGCTCGTGGGGGCGGACTGGAACACATTCAAGGAGATGACGCGGGGGCAGGAGATCGCCCCGGACAAGCGCACGAAGTATCTGCTGACGAAGGCCGTGTGCCGCCTGTTGAGCCTGCTGGCCCCGGTGCAGGACCGGCGTTACGGCCGGCTTTTGGAAACGGGGAAACCCCTTCGCGACCCGGTGTTCATCCTTGGCCATTGGCGCAGCGGCACCACGTTCGTGCACAACATCTTCGCCCAGGACCCGTCTTTCGGCTACACCACGACCTACCAGACCGTGTTCCCCCACCTGATGCTCTTCGGGCAGCCTTTCTTCAAGAAGGCGATGGGGTGGCTCATGCCCGACAAGCGGCCCACGGACAACATGGAGCTGGCGCCCGACCTGCCGCAGGAGGAGGAGTTCGCCCTGTCGAACATGATGCCGTATTCCTTCTACGACTTCTGGTTCTTCCCCAAGCGCTGGCAGGAATATTGCGACCGCTACCTCACGTTCGAGAAAATCACCCCGGAGGAACTGCGCGCGTTCAAGGACACCTTCGCCAAGCTCGTCCGCATCTCGTGCGCCAACACCGGCGGGCGGGCCTACCTCTCGAAGAACCCGCCGCACACGGGGCGCGTGCGTGCGCTGGTGGAGATGTTCCCGGGCGCCAAGTTCATCTATCTCATGCGCAATCCCTACACGGTGTTCGAGAGCACGCGCAGCTTCTTCGCCAACACCATCAGGCCGCTGGAGCTGCAGCACATCGGCGAGGAGGAGATGGAGCGCAACGTGCTGCTCACCTACGCGAAGCTTTACCGCGCGTATGAAGAACAAAAGAGATGCATCCCGGCGGGCAACCTCTTCGAGGTGAAGTTCGAGGAGTTCGAAGCCGACGCCTTCGGCACGACGGAGCGTGCTTACCGGCAGCTGGGGCTGCCCGGCTTCGCCGAGGCCGGGGCGGCCATCCGGGCCTACACCGACCGCAAGAAGGGCTATCGCAAGAACCGCTACGAATACGACCCGCGCACCGTGCGCCTCGTCAACGACCACTGGGGCTTCGCCCTGCGCGATTGGGACTACCCCCGCATGGGATGACAACTGCCCCCGGGGATCCGGGCCGGGCGGCCCCGGGAGGCACGTTCGTGTTCCGCCGCCCCCGGCTCTTCCCCCGGAGGGGCGGAGGGAGGCGCGCGCGTTTCAGTGCATGCCCCCGGGCAGCAGGAATCTCAGGAAGGCGCCCATGACCTCGTCGCGGTCGGAGGCATACTTGATACACTCGAAGGGGAATCCCATCGTGACCGCGCGGTAGTCATCCCCTTGGTAGGCCACGGCGGCGGAAAGGTTGTCCGGGCTGTATACCAAGGTGGAGAAGGCCGGCGCGGCCGGCACGAGGCAGTCGGCGCGGGTCGCGGCGTAGTGCGTCCCGTTGAGTCCGGTGTGCAGATGCAGCGTGGTGTTCATTCCGGCCACTTGGGTCTGTGCGCCCGGCGCGAGCGGGGCATGGGCGGACACCTTCAGGGTGCCCCGCAGGAAATCCGCGCATTCGTCCCGGTACCGGTCGCTGGCGACGTATGCGCCGCTCACCAGCAGGTTGCCCCCCATTCGGGCGAATTCACGCAAGGCGTTGCACAGTGCGGGGGTGAGCGCGGGGTAGGGGCGCAGGCTGTACCCGTCGTTCCTCTGCAGCCCCAGGATCAGGTCTACCGCGTCGTAGGCGTTCAGGTCTGCGTCTCCGGCTTCGACCGCTGCGCGCGTGGCCGAGGCGAAGGAGATGTCTCCGGCGGTGGCTATCGCTTCCCCGTGCAGCCGGCTGTGGTCGAATGTGTTTCCGGCAATCATCGTGTTTTCCAGTTCATTGCCGCTGGCTCCCCATAAGTCTTCAGGGGTGCCAGCCGTGTCAAAGACCGTCTGCCGGCCGCAGAAGCCGGGAGAGCGGTAAAAGGGTACGCCGGGGTCTGAAGACAAGTCGAACCCGCAGGCTCCGCCGGCCGTCGCGACGACCTGGGGGCCTGCCACACGCTGGAACCCGTCGATGACCAGTACGCTGGCACGGGATTTCCGGGCAATCATGGCCGCCAGTTCTTCGGACGGGAAACTTTCCCCTCCGGCGTTCACCGCCGCAACACGGAAGGAATAGATCGTGTTTTCCTCTGCCGGAAGCGTCAGGTGTGGCACGCGTGTGAAGGTGCCGTTGTCAAATCCCCTGTCACCTTTCCGCGTGTACACGACGTAGCCTTCCGGCCGGGCCGAAGGCTCTTCCGGGTCGTCTTGTGGTGTCCAGGAAAGGATGATTTCTTTTTCTTTTTCGTTGATTTGTGCCTGGAAGCCTGTCACGGGAAGCGGCTGCACGGCATAGTCCGTTTCATGCTGGGCGGACAAATATTTCAGCACGCCCTTGTAGATGGCCCGTGCTAGCGTGAACTTGAATACCGGGTCGTGCCCCCATCTCATGTCCCTGAAGTTCTGGTGGGAAAGCATTTCCAAGATCATGGATGGCACTTGGGGCTCCCGTGTTTCGCTGTAATTGCGGTCGAGCATCTGCCTTCGCCTCCACGTGCCGCAAGCGCGGGCCAGGTCCCGGTCCACCTGAGTCATGACGATGTCGCACAAGTCGCGCGAGGTGAGGCGTGAGAGTCCGGCCGCCAGCCTGCCCTCCCTTCCTCCTGTCGTATAGATGCCCAATGTGCCGATAAGCCCGCCCTCCAGGGCGATTCCTGCATCGCTGTGCAGGGCGACGGACATTTCTATGGGCACGTGGAGGCCGCTGTCCGCAGGGAAGTAGACAGACCTGCCGGCCAGGTAATTGGTCATGAGCGAACGCACGTTGATGTCGTCCCCATAGTCGTTCGTGCCTTGTTTGCCGGCATATACGGCGTAGGGCATCCCGCTCCATTGTGCGTTGTAGCGCGCGCCCTCCAGGTAGCGGGGGAACCCGCTCACGGTTTCCGCCCCTGGGTCTCCCCGCGCGATGTTGCCCATGCCGCCTCCCAACCGCACGGCATCGGCCGTGACGGTGCCCCTGTGGTTGCTGAAGTTGCTCAGGCTGATGTAGTTTTCCTCCGGCCGGTCTTTGGCAAAATCAAAAGTGCCCAGGTAGACCCACGTGCTTCCTCCCATTTGCTGGTTGACCCGGAAGGTGGTGCTCACTCCTTGGTGCCGGACGGTGTAGTGCGCGTCCGGGACACTTGCCGGCAGGGTCGAATAGGCCACATACACGGCATATCGCCCGGATTCGGGAATGTCGGGAGTCCAGCGGACCTGTGAGGCCTGGCTTTTTTTCGACACCGTATGCGTGCCGCGGACTGTGCCGTCCATGAACGGGTTTTCCCCGTCCAGGTAAGCCGGTTTGAGATGCGCAAATCCCACGCCGGCAAACTCCCAAGGATATTTCCCCGTGCTTTCCGCGTAGGTTCCGCCTTTTCCCGGAGTGTCGTTGTCCACGATGGCCTCATGGGGTTGCCAGTCCCTTTCTCTGGGCGTAAAGACATATGCGCCGGCATTTTCCAGCATGGGGATGAGGAACGGCACGACAATCGTCTGCGTGAACAGGTCTTCCGTCGTGCAGTAGAGGTAAGGCCGCTGCCACGTCCATTCCTTCCGGTCGTTTTTGTAATACCGTCCGTGGCTGGCCCACACGGCGATGTGCCTTCCGCGCAATCCTTTGCCGGCTCCATAGGGGAGCCCGAGACGTTCCACCCACGGTGCGCCGCGGTAGGAATTGGCTTTGCCCCATTTTTTCCGGTAAATGCCGTTGTCGGACTGAATATCCGTGACAAGCTCTTCGATGGGGATTTCCTTGCCATAGACGATGACTTGGTAGTCTTTGTAAGGCGGCGGGAGCAGGCTCTTGAGTTGCCGGTAGATGTCCTTCACTTTTTCGGGGGTGAAGGATTGGCCGGCAAACATTTCATTGGTATAGATTCCCACGGTGCGTCCGTTCCGGTCCACTTCGACACGCTCTGCCTTGCACCGGTCTGTCGCTGTGGTGTAGGAAGTCGTGTAGTTCGAAAAAAAACTTTCCACACAGGACTCGACCCGTCTGTTTTCTCTTTGGGCCTGGACCGACAGCGCGCCCCAAAGGAAGAGCGCGGCACCCAGAATCAGTTTACGTTTCATGATGTGGTTTCATAGGGATCCCGTGGAGAACTTTTCAGGGTGTCTCCCGGTGAAGTGCTTAAAATAGGTCTTGATTTCCTTCATCTGGCGGTCGAAGTTGCCGTCCGGAACAATCTGTTTGGTGCACCGGATGGTCTTTGTGGGGTAGTCCACTCCGTAAAGCAGGATGGGAATTCCCGCTTTCAGGGCGATATAATAAAACCCTTTTTTCCATTCTTCGGTGCGCGAACGCGTCCCTTCCGGCGTGACGCACAGGTGGAAACTGGTGCGTTCCCTGGCCACTTGTGCCAAGTGGTCTGTCATGCTTGTTTTTTTTTTCCGGAACACCGGGATCCCGCCCAATTTCCGCATCAGGATGCCCAATGGCCAGAAAAACCATTCCTTTTTCATCAGGAAATCACACTTGAACCCGCACGCCCGGCTATATAACAACCCCACAATGAAGTCGAAGTTGCTGGTGTGCGGGGCCAGGGCGATGACATATTTGTCTCCTCTCGGGATCGTGACGTCCGTTTTCCAGCCCATTACTTTAAACAGCAGGACACTGCAGAGTCGAGTCAGCATTTAGCACCTTCCATTGATGTTTTGAATGATTTCTTCTACTTGCGCGTTGAAATCCTTTTTGAGCCGGGCATAAAATTTTTTTGCGTTCCCAGGCTCTGTGTGGCTGATTCTGCGGATGAAATCATCTTGCATTACGATGATTTTGGCTAAGGCGTTGTTCACATCTTCCAGGTTCGCATCCTTTTTGTATAAACTTATTGCTACATTTTCGGCCAGCAGTTCGTTGCAGATGTAGTTGATATCCTTTTTTAACGTTCTTCGGTTTGCCATGATCTGATATTGTTTGGTTTGATTTCTTACTTGGACAAAGATAACAAAACTTGTGGACAACCGGAAATTTTCGGGGGTAAAATTGTATATTTGCATGCGTTTAGAGCAATTGCATTATGCTTTTCCGATTGATGTTGTTTGTTTGGGCTTGTGCCATCTGTGGTGACCGGATGTTTGCACAACAGATGTCACTGACTGAATTGCCGACACAGGGACAATTGCCAGTGGCGCATATTCATCGTATGCTTCAGGATCGGGAAGGTTATTTGTGGTATGCGACGGAAGGAGGCGGGCTTTGCCGGGACGACGGGTATCGCATCGAAGTATTCCGTTCGAGCCCGCAGACACCGGGATTATTGGCAAGCAATACCGTGACCTGCCTGGCTGAAGACGAGAGACAGCGAATATGGTTCGGGACAGACAGGGGATTGTACGTGCTCGACAAATCTGATTACCAAGCGGAGGCTTTCGCCCCTCAAGGGCAGGTCCTTTGCGGAGGGCGTGTGGATGCGCTCCGTGCGATGTCTGATGGCACGGTCTGGTTTTCTTCGCAGAATCAGATGGTTCATTGTTCGCCGGATGGCGATGTCTTGGGCCGCTATGTTTCCGAGTGGCGCGGGCGGCAAGTGCCTGTGGCTGATTTTTACGAGGACCATGAAGGCACATTGTGGGTTATGCAATGGGACGGCGGATTACTGCGCTATGACGCGGGAGCCGACCGCATGCAGCCTTGTGCGTGGGACTGCAAGGCTTTTCCCTGCCAGATGGTGGAAGACCGGCGGAGCGGATGCTATTGGGTGGCCACATGGGGGCAAGGTGTCGTGCGTTACGTTCCCGGGGGGAAGAACCGTGAAGTGCTGTTGCAGTATCAGCCGTCTACTTGTTCGGATAGCGGGATGGATCATCATAAGTCATTGGTACTTGGCCTGCTGAAGGACACAGAACGGGGGCTTTTATGGGTCGTGGCGATGGACGATCTGTATGTTTACAGCATCATGGGAGAACGCCTGCTTCCGGTTGACGTGTCGGACTTCCTGCCTTCCGGGAAAAAAATCTTGGACCGTCCCTTGGAAGACCGGTGGAAGAACATTTGGATTCCGGGTTATTCTCCCCACACTTTTATCCTTTCTCCTTATAAACAACGGATTCGCCGGGATGAAGTCGAGGTGATGAAGAGGCTGACCGGGTATCCTGTCATGGTAGACCGTTTGGTGGCAGACGGGAAACACTGCTGGATGTGGCAGGGGCGCACCGGAGTGGCCTTGTATGACCTTGAAACGGGAGACATGGTCATGGCTTCGGACATGGGAGGAGAACTTTCCCGCCTGTCTATCAGCAAATGTCTGGAGAAGTGCGCCGGGGAGGAGGGAATCTGGACCTGTTCGGGAAACAGGGTCTTGCGCTTGTGGCATGAGGGAGGAGTGATCCGCATGGAAGAAGTGGCGCGGGTCGACGGGGGAGGGCGGGTCTCAGCCTTGTGCGACGACGGGAAGGGAGCCTTGTGGGCAGGCGCAGGCAAGACCTTGTATCGTTGTGACGGGCAAGGGGGAGGTTTGAAGAAAGTGTTTTCCGGCCAAGGGGCTGTGCGCGACATCGTGGCCTCACCTCTTGGGGGCGGACAGGTGTATGTGCTGACATCCCAGGGTATCGTGTGTGTGGAGGGGGAATCAGGCTTCAGGAAGGTGGCAGAAGGTACGGATTACGAGGTGGCGGATGTTGCCGGCGACGGCAAGGTGTATGTGGGGGGGGCTACGGGAAACGTGTATGTTTATGATCCGGATAGCCGGGATTTCCGCATGGAGGAAAACGCGGGAAACCGGAACGGAGATGCCATAAAGTCGATAGCGACAGACGGGTCGGGACACGTGTGGGTGCTGACAGATCAGTATGTGAAAGAATATAATCCGGCAAACGGCTCTTTTTATTTGCTGAGAAACTCAGACAAGGAGGTGCGGATGGATTATTTTCATTCGGTCTGCAGGGTGGGCGACAGCGTCTGCATCGGGGGCATCGGGGCCTTTTGCATGGTGGAGCCTTCCGCGGAACTGGACAAGGCGGCCCAGCAGGTGAGTCCGGTGGTGTCGGCTTATTCCGTGAATGGCGAGAGGCATTTTGTAGGAACCGGCACCGAACGTGTCGAGGTGCCGCCGGGGAGGAACGTGCTGGAATTTTCTTTTTCCACCCTGGACCACCTGCATGCGAGGCAGGTCAGTTTCGCTTACCGCCTGAAAGGCCAGGAGACGGATTGGACCTATCTTCCCTCGGGGACGAATACCGTGAGCCTGGCACGTCTTCCGGCCGGAGACTACGTGCTGGAGGTGATGGCCACCGACATGCATGGCTGCTGGGGAAAGCCAGTGGCTTGCCTGGTGTTGCGTTGCCTTCCTTTTTGGCATGAGACGTGGTGGGCGCGCATGTTGTTCGCATTGTGTGCGGCATGCGGGGCGGCGGCGGTCTTGCGGGCCTATTTCAGGCGGGCGAAAAGGAAACAGCAAGAACTGTTGGAGCAGAGGATGACGCAAATGAAGTTCCGCTTCTTCACGAATGTCAGCCATGAGTTGCGCACGCCGCTGACTTTGATCATCACTCCGCTGGAGCAATTGCTGGGCAGCGTGTGTGACGAAGGGCTTCAGGGAAGGCTGCGGCCGATTTACCGTCATGCCTGTGAGTTATTGGAACTGATCAATCATTTGTTGGATTTCCGCAAGTTGGAAACCGATTCTGAGAAGTTGTATCTGCTGAACGGTGATTTGCCTGAATTCGTCCGCACCACTTGCGAGTCTTTCAAGCCTTTGTCTGAAAACCGTGGGGTCGCTTTCCGTTGCGACGTGGCCGCGGATCATTTTTTCATGTATTTCGACCCCGATAAAATTCATCGCGTGCTCTATAATTTGCTGGGCAATGCGTTCAAGTTCACCCCTTCGGGCGGAAGGGTCGGGGTGTCGGCCGGGCTTTCGGGTGATGGAAAAACATTCGAGATCGTGGTGGAAGACAGCGGCTGCGGCATTTCAGAACAGGATCTTCCTCGGGTCTTCGAGCGCTATTTCCAGTCGAAAAACGGGACGGCCGGCGGCGGAAGCGGGATCGGCCTGTATCTCGTGAAAGCCTATGTCGGGATGCATGGCGGGCGTGTGGAGGTGGACAGCCGGGAAGGCGAGGGGACCTCGTTCCGTGTGGCCTTGCCGGCAGATTTGCGGCCTGACGGAGCGTCAGCAGGACTCGCGGCGGCGGAGGAGGATTCTTCGGGGGGCATCCGGGGCGACGGGAAGCGCAAGTCCCTGCTGGTGGTGGAGGACAACGCGGAGCTTCGCCGTTTTTTGACCGAGTCCCTGTCTTGCGATTACGAGGTGCATGAAGCGGCCAGCGGACCGGAGGCCGAGGAAATGCTTCGCGAACACGGGGCCGAAGTCGTGGTGAGCGATGTGATGATGCCGGGGATGGACGGGTTCGAGTTGTGCCGGAGGCTGAAGCAAGACGTGCGCACTTCGCACCTCTTTGTGATTTTGCTTTCTGCATACGGGCAAGACGCGGAAAGGCTGGAGGGGTATGAAGCCGGTGCCGACTGCTACCTGACCAAACCCTTCAACATGGATATCCTGCGCAACCGGATCCGGCACTTTTTCGACTTGCAGGACGGCAGGAAAAAGGCCTTCTTCTCGGCTGCGGAGTTTCGTGCGGCCGATATCGCCCCGACGAAGGTGGACGAGGAATTCCTGAAGAAAGCTGCGGATTGCGTGGAAAGGCATCTGGGCGATGCGGCCTACAACGTGGAATCGTTCAGCGGCGACATGTGCATGAGCCGCATGAATCTTTACCGCAAGTTGCAGTCCCTCACGGGGCAGACGCCGAGCGAATTTGTCCGCGCCATCCGGCTGAAGAAAGCCGCGCAGATCATCGCTTCGGGAAAGGGGGAAACGATGGCCGGAATCGCCGACCGCGTAGGGTTCTCCACCCCCAGTTATTTCAGCAAGTGCTTCAGGGAGATGTTTGGTGTCCTGCCCACGCAGTATAAGGGCTAAAAAACTGTAAAAAGCCTGTTTAAAGCCGGTTTGTTACATTTGTGGCATCGTTTGTTACGTGGTTGCGCTTCTGTTACGGCGGTTATGCGTAACTTTGCCGTGTCATTCAAAAACCATAAAACCTACGATAATGAAAAAAGAAATCAAAATGCTTTTTGCCTGCGGATGTCTGGCCGCATGTAACCTCCATGGCATGGCGCAATCCTTCACCTGGTACAGTTCCACCGAAGGGGAGACTTGGAAGACGTCCACGTTGAAAATGTCAAAAAAAGCCGCCGACGCGGTGCTTAAGGTCGACGAAGGCGCGCAACCCATTGTGGAATTCAAGGACTGGGGGGCAACCTTCAACGAGCTGGACTGGGACGCGCTGGGCATCCTGACACGGGAGGAACAGGACGAAATCCTGCACAAGGTGTTTTCGCCGGAAGGCGACCTGCGCATCACCCGCGGGCGCATTTCCATGAATGCCAACGATTATGCCCGTTCGTGGTATAGCTGCGACGAGGTGGCCGGCGACTTGGAATTGCGGTATTTCAATATCGACCGCGACAAGCAGACGATCATACCCTTTATCCGTGCCGCCCAAAAGTATAATCCCGACCTGACGTTTTGGGTGTCGCCTTGGTGCCCGCCAAGCTGGATGAAAATCACGGGCGACTATCCCGTGTTGAGCAGCCAGTTCAACGACATGCCGAAAAAGATGGACTATATCCTTTATGGCAACTTGGGCGGCGAGGTGGATCCCGACGAGATGAAGCTCACCGGAGACCGCAAGGGCAAGTTCCCGAGGCAGTTGGCCACGACGGACTATTTCATCCAGGATCCGCGTTATCTGCAGGCCTATGCCAATTATTTCTGTAAGTTCATAGACGCTTATGCGGAACAGGGCGTGGACATCGACATGGTGATTTATCAGAATGAAGCCTACAGCTACACGCCTTATCCCGGATGTGCGTGGACGGCGGAGGGCACGATCCGTTTCAACCGTGATTATCTGGGCCCCACGCTCAAACGGGAGCATCCCGACGTGAAGCTCTATCTGGGCACTTTCAATACCAACCGTGTGGACCACGTGCAGAAAATCGCTTCCGACAAGGGGCTGCAACAGTTCGTGAGCGGAATGGCTTTCCAATGGGAAGGCCGGGAGTCGCTCCCCGTCTTGCGCAAGGAGCATCCGGAATGGAACTACATTTGCTCGGAGAGCGAATGCGGATGGGGAAGTTTCGACTGGAAGGCAGGCGAACACACCTTTGAACTGATGAACCATTATTTGGGCAACGGGTGCAATGAATATACTTTCTGGAACTTCATCCTGAAAGACAACGGCGAAAGCCCTTGGGGGTGGAAACAGAACGCGCTCATCCGCGTGGACAGCAAGACACGCAAGTTTACCTACACGCCGGAGTATTTCGCCGTGAAACATTACAGCCACTTCATTGGCAAGGGCACGGAAATCGTGGCCTACAAGCCACAGGGCGAGGACCTGATGCCCGTGCTCGTGGGACGCACGGCGGAAGGCAAGTACGTGGTGGTGGCTGGCAACTTCAAGGATGCCGCCAGCCAGATGGTCGTGCAGGTCGGTGAGAAAAACCTCTGTGCAGAGTTGCCCGCGCATTCATACAACACGTTTGTAATGAAGTAATAAAGGAAGGTTTGTGAAATGATTGGTTAATAATGAGGGGGCCGATGGCATGGACAAGCTGTCGGCCCTTTCTGTGCCTTTTCCTGTGGCTGTCCCGGTTTATGAGATGCCTCGCGGGAGCGGAGAGGCATTTTCAGAGGGGGTAGAGACAGCCAAGCGAATGTGAAAAGACACCGTCTCAAGAGGGGCGCAAATCTGCCTCAAGCGAAAAAAATGTGAATCGCTTGAGAAAAAAATGTGAATCGCTTGAGATAATTTCAGAGAATGCAATCTTTTGTTATTCAATAGGTTGGAATCCAGGTATTTTTAGAGGGGCGGAAATGCCTGCCTGGCGTTGCGGGAAATGGCTTTTCCTGGTGTTTTTCCCGTTCCGGGAGACTCTTGAACCGCCATCGGAAAAATTTTGTGGCCGGGCCGTGCTGTTTTTTTTGATGGTATTTTCTTATTACGGCAAAAAGCATTAATTTTGTGTGCGAAAATTTTTTCAATCCTATAAAACCAAAAGAAATGGAAAAAAGTGCATTGCAAATCGCAAGGGCGGCTTATCAGCCCAAGTTGCCAAAAGGCTTGCAGGGAAACGTTTGTGTGAAAGAAGGCGCGCCTACACAGTCTGTGGCCGACCAAGAGGAAATCAAGAAGTTGTTTCCGAACACTTACGGGATGCCCCTCATCGAATTCGTTCCGGGCGAGGCCAAGACATACGCCCCGTTTAATGTCGGCGTCATTCTCTCCGGCGGGCAGGCTCCTGGCGGCCACAATGTGATTTGTGGATTGTTCGACGGCATCAAGCGGCTGAATCCCGAAAGCAAGCTCTACGGCTTTATCTTGGGACCTGGCGGGTTGGTGGATCACAACTACATGGAACTGACCGCCGACATCATCGACGAGTATCGCAACACCGGCGGTTTTGACATGATCGGTTCCGGCCGCACGAAGTTGGAAAAGGAAGAACAGTTTGAAAAAGGACTTGAGATTATCAAGGAACTGGGCATTAAGGCGGTGGTGATCATCGGCGGTGACGACTCGAACACCAACGCTTGCGTGCTGGCCGAATATTATGCTGCCAAGAAATGCGGCGTGCAGGTGATCGGGTGCCCGAAGACCATTGACGGCGACCTGAAGAACGACCAGATCGAGACTTCGTTCGGTTTCGACACGGCTTGCAAGACTTATTCGGAAGTGATCGGCAACATTCAGCGTGACGCCAACTCGGCCCGCAAGTATTGGCATTTCATCAAACTTATGGGACGTTCGGCTTCTCACATCGCGCTGGAATGCGCGCTCCAGTGCCAGCCCAGCATCTGTTTGATCTCGGAAGAAGTGGAGGCCAAGAACCAGACGTTGGACGACATTGTGACCTATATTGCCCAAGCTGTGGTCAACCGTGCCGCCGACGGCAATAATTTCGGTACGGTGTTGGTTCCCGAGGGATTGATCGAATTCATTCCGGCGGTGAAGAAACTGATTGCGGAGTTGAACGACCTTTTGGCTACACCGGAAGGAGCAGCCGTGCCCAAGGATGAGCAGCGCGCATGGATCCTCGGGAAGTTGTCGGCCGAGAACAAGGCGGTTTATGAATCACTGCCAGCAGGTGTGGCCGCACAGTTGACCATGGAGCGCGACCCGCACGGCAATGTCCAGGTTTCTTTGATCGAGACCGAAAAGTTGTTGGCTGAAATGGTGGCTAACAAGTTGGCAGAGTGGAAAAAGGAAGGGAAATATATGGGCAAGTTTGCTTCCTTGCATCATTTCTTCGGCTACGAGGGACGTTGTGCCGCTCCTTCTAACTACGATGCCGATTATTGCTATGCGTTGGGCACGAGCGCGGCCATGTTGATTGCCAACGACAAGACCGGCTACATGGCTATTGTGAAGAACACCACGGCTCCTGCCTCGGAATGGGTGGCCGGCGGTGTGCCCATCACCATGATGATGAACATGGAAAAACGCAATGGCGAAATGAAGCCGGTGATCAAAAAGGCTCTGGTGCGTTTGGATGGTGCGCCTTTCAAGACGTTCGTGGCCAATCGCGACCGTTGGGCGCGTGAGACTTGCTTTGTCTATCCCGGCCCGATTCAGTATTTCGGCCCGAGCGAAGTCTGCGACCAGCCCACGAAGACCTTGCAGCTGGAGCAAGCCGGAAAGTAAAAGCATATGGTTGAAAATCTTACAGTCAAGTCCCTTCGCTACGGTGAAGGGACTTTTATCTGTGCATGGAAATAAAGGAACGAAAAGCCTCTGGCGCGTCGGCAAAGCCCCGCACGGCGCGCAGGAAAACCTCTTCGCTTCCGCCCGGGGGGCGCAGGCGAAAGGCCGCTTCTTCGCGGAAAAGGCCGGTAAAAAAGGATAAAACTTTCAAGGAAAAGATGGACAGATGGCTGTTTTTCAGGCGTTGGCCTTCCTGGACGCTTTGGACGGGTGCCTTGTTGCTGGGAGTGGCTTACGTGCTTTTCTTTTATTATTTCTTCGTGGGGCCTTCTTCCTTGCGTTGGAAGGCTTTCTATGGCGACCCTGTTTATCCGGAAGGGTTTGATGTGCATGGCATAGACGTGTCCCATTATCAGGACGAGATCGACTGGGAACTGGTGCGCAACGCCAGCCTGGACGTCGCGCCGGTGACTTTCGTGTTTATCAAGGCCACGGAAGGGGCTTCGCTGCTGGATGAGAATTTCAACCAGAATTTTTATGAGGCAAAGCAAAACGGATTGATCCGGGGGGCTTACCATTTCTTCATTCCGGATGTGGACGCGAAGGTGCAAGCCCGTTTCTTCCTGAAACAGGTGCATTTGGAGCCTGGCGACCTGCCTCCCGTCCTGGACGTGGAAAAGACGGGCGGCCTGACGGTTCCCCAGCTGCAGAAGGCCGTAAAGACATGGCTGGACATGGTGGAGGCGGAATATGGCGTGAAGCCTATTATTTATACGGGCTACAAGTTCAAGTTGGATTATCTGGACGCGCCTGTGTTTAATGCATACCCCTATTGGATCGCCCATTACTATGTGGAGAAACTGGCTTACAAGGGGAAGTGGGCATTTTGGCAACACACGGATTGCGGGAAGGTGAACGGCATCCGGGGAAATGTGGATTGCAACATCTTCAACGGGTCATATGAAGACCTGATGGATCTCACAATCCAGGAATTGGACTGCCCGATAGAGGTGGAAGATACCCTCTGAGCCTCGTGCGGCGGGAAAATGAGGAGGCTATCGGCACAGCAGAAGGCTGGCCCAACGCTCGTTTTCCGTGTGGTCCGCGCAAGTAAGCCCCAGGGCATTCGCTCTTTCGGCCAGCATGGGAATGTCTTCGGCATAGAATCCGCTGAGGATGATTTGACCGCGGGGCGACAATGCGGCGGCGAATGCCGGCAGGTCATGCCACAGGATGTTACGGTTGATGTTGGCCAGCACCAGGTCGAATTTCCCCTTGCCGGCCAGAACCGCCGAGTTGCCTTCCACGACTTCCATGCGGCTGATGTCGTTCAGGCGCATGTTTTGTCGCGTGTTGCGCACGCTCCATGAATCTATGTCGTAGGCCAATATGCGGGAAGCGCCTTTTTGGGCGCAGAAGATGCTCAGGATGCCCGTGCCACAGCCTGCGTCAAGCACTTTTTTCCCCTCCAAGTCCATGTCGGCCAGCCTCCGCAGTATCATGCTTGTCGTTTGGTGTTGGCCGGTGCCGAAGGCTTGGTGCGGTTCAATCAGGATGTAGTGCTCCGCAGGCGGCAATGGAGATTGTCCGGGCTGATGGATGCAGATTTTTCCGTCGATGCAGACCGGCTCAAAACCTTGTTTTTCCCATTCTTCGTTCCAATTGCGGTCTTCCGCTTCGCAGACGGAATAGGTGACCTTCACAGCGGGAAAGGGGAAAGCCGCAAGGGTGTCGTCCAGCAAGTCACGATGGAAACACGAAGGACGCACGTAGCCCTTCAGGCCGGAACCCGTCCCGACAAAGCTCTCCAGCCCGGCCTGTCCTGCCAAGGCCGCCAATAAGTCGGCCGCGTCGGAATCATATGGCGTGAGGGTGAAAACCAATTCCAAGTATTTCATTTTGTTTATTTTAGGATGTCGAAGCAAAATCTTCTGCAAAAATAGCAAAAAAAGAGTTATAGACGAAAATTTCCGGCGCAAATGGCCTTGTTTGTGTAGGAAGAAAAGGGTATATTTGCATATAAAAGGCAAGGAGGAATGACGATGAACTGCAAAATATTATTAGGGGTGGTCATGGCTTTCGTTTCTTTGGCGGGCTTTGCCCAAGTGGACGACATGTATTTTATTCCCCAAAAAGAGGAACCCAAGAAGACCTCGACCGTGGTGGTCACTTATGAGTCTCCGCAGCCGGCCGTCGCGGAAACGGAAGCCCATGTTCAGGATGAACCGGTCTATGCGACTGGCGAAGTGCGCGATGTGGATGAGTATAACCGTCGTGGAGTATGGGCCGGTGACACCTTGACGGCGGACGGCGACAGTACGGACGCGGCCGCCCGTAGTGTGGAACCGGGCGATGATTACGAATGTTCCAAACGGATTTTGCGTTTTTGTGCGCCGACGATCGGGGTGGCTGTGAGCAGCCCCTTGTATTGGGACTTGTGCTACGGCCCAAATGCCATTTATTGGGACGTGTATGACGACGGTGTGTTTGCCTATGCTTTCCCAAGCAGTTGGAGCACTTTTTACTGGGGACCTTATGTTTCATGGGGATGGGGGCCTTATTATTCTTATTGGGGTTGGGGAGGCCCTTGGTATGCCGGCTGGTATGATCCATGGTATTGGAGGCCGCACTGGCATTATCCTCCGCATGTGGGACACCCGGGACCCGGACATCCGGGACGGCCTGTGGCCCGGCCGAGCCTGACCCACAGGGAACACAGCACCTTGGCACGGGGAAGCGCACGTAGGGGGAGCACGACTTCTTCACGCACGCGGACGGCCCGGAATGGGCGCAGCGCATTGACGCGCAGAAATTCTTCGGGCAATTCGCTTTTCCGTCCCAGCCGTTCGGCGGCCACAAGGCAACCGGCGCAGACCAGCCGTCCGGCCTATACGCCGTCCACCACGAGGTCTTCGTCCCGCAGCAGTTTTTCGCCTTCGAGTTCCTCGAGAAGCACATTCCGTCCGTCGGTAGGCACGCCGGGAAGAGGGGGCGGGTTCTCGCCGTCGCGGGGCGGCGGGGCGCGCGGAGGTCGTCGCTGACAAAGACTGATTAGTGTAGAACTTTTATAAAGCAGGAAAAGATGAAACGGAAATATTTATTGTTTGTCTGCGCATGGGCGGCGGGAATGGCCGCCTTGGCACAAACACCTTATATGAATGAAAATTATATGCCCACCGACCTGATCGGTTCGGCGCGTTATGTGGGCATGGGCGGAGCCTTGGGTGCCTTGGGTGCCGATGTTTCGGCCGGTGCCTCCAATCCGGCCGCGCTGGGTTTGTATCGTCGCAGTGATGCCTCGTTGTCGTTCAGCGTGTTGACGCAAAAGGAGAAACCCGATCTGAATGCGGATATGACCCATATGTCGTTCGATCAGATGGGTTTTGTGGTCAGCGTCCCGATTATGGGAAAGGCCGTGAAATTCGTCAACTTCGGGGCGAATTACCAAAAGCGGGCGAATTTCAACAGTGCCTTCATTGCAGACAACATGCAGTTAGGCGGCCTTTCGCAGACGGGACAAATGGCAGATCTTTTAAATAACACGCAGTATTCCACCCCGTTGGCCGATTTGATGTATGACGCCTGCCTCGTCAATCCTGTTTATATCAGGGACGATCACGGCAACGTGCAGGTGGATGCGGACAAGAATCCTCTGTTTGACCATTATGATGCGATAGGATCGGATTGGAATAACTATGACCGGGTGACGGAGGGCGGCATCGCGGGATATGACTTCAACCTGTCCATGAACCTCAAAGACCGCGTATATCTGGGATTCACTTTGGGGGTGAATGATGTGGACTATTACAGTTACAGCACTTATCGTGAGTTTGGCACCGTCAGTGACGGAACCATTACAATATCCGATGTGGAAAATTACTCCTTATATAATACGCAGCACGTAAGCGGCTATGGGGTCAATGTGAAGTTGGGGACGATTATCCGCCCTGTCGCAAATTCGCCGTTCCGCATAGGTTTGGCCGTGGAGACCCCCACGTTCTATCATTTGGAGTCTTATTCTTCTTACAGCATTGATTCGCCCTTGTATGAAGATGACAATTACAATGTGGTCTTGGATCAGGACGGGGGAGGAAACTTTGTCTACACCAATTATTTTCCGGACGTGGAACTGGCCAGCCTGCACCTGAAGATCACCACGCCGTGGAAGGTGCGGGTGTCCTTGGGGCACACTATCGGCACATACCTGGCTCTTGGGTTGGAATACGAATATGCGAATTATGGAAAGACGAAGCAAGGATATGACGACGTGGATTATGATGCTTGGGGATATTCCTATGGAAGCACGGTGCATGATCCGGACATGGATGCCATGCACAAATCCACTCTGCGCGGGAGCCACTCTTTCAAATTCGGGATGGAAATGAACCTGACGGATCAAATAGCGTTCCGCTTGGGCTATAATTATTATTCCAGCATGTTCAGGACGGGTGCCACGCTGGATCAGACCGGAGAGTCTCCGGCTTTCGGTTATCAGACCTCGACAGACTACATGAACAAGGGCGACGTGAACATCTTCACGGCCGGGTTGGGCTGGCATAGCCGGCATTTTTATGCCGACCTTGCTTATAAGTATCGCATGCAGGCAGGAGACTTTTATGCGTTTGATGATACTTACCTGAGCAAACGACTGGATCCGGTCAATGTGGATCTGGACACCCACCAAGTGTTTTTCAGCATAGGTTACAAGTTCTGAAAGGAGGAAAAAGAAGCGAGTGGGTTAAAAAAAGTCTGAAAAGTTTCGACGTTTCAAGAAATATCACTATCTTTGCATCAGTTTTGAGAGCGGGGCATTAGCTCATCTGGCTAGAGCGTTTGACTGGCAGTCAAAAGGTGGCAGGTTCGAGTCCTGTATGCTCCACGCAAGGATATTAGAAGGATTAGGAAGGGTGCTTGGAAGTTTTTTCATGAACTTTCAGGCATTTTTTTTTGGGCCGTCGGGATTCTGTTTCTTTGATGCCGGTTTAGGTTTGTTTTTGGGCGGATAAAAAAATGCTTTCCCCACAGAAGGAAAGCATCTCAAGGAGGTTCCCAGCAGATTCGAACTGCTGTAGACGGTTTTGCAGACCGTTACCTAGCCACTCGGTCAGGGAACCATTT
>CALUNJ010000050.1 GCA_944321975.1 uncultured Paraprevotella sp. | reverse complement strand
GCCATCTTCCTCTGGGCCGGCGTGGCCACGGCGTTGCTCACCCTCGCCGTGCTGGCCGTGCAGATCCGCCGCGCCGTGCGGATGAACCCGGCCGACGTGCTGAAAAACGAATAAAACGCAGATTCAAAAAACCTAAACCCATACGACAATGATTAAAACCGAGAATTTACAGAAGATTTTCAAAACGGAAGAAGTGGCCACCTACGCCCTCAACGATGTCAGCCTCGAAGTGAAGAAAGGAGAATTTGTGGCCATCATGGGCCCGTCGGGTTGCGGCAAGTCCACCCTGCTCAACATCCTGGGACTGCTGGACAACCCCACCGCCGGCACCTACCGCCTCAACGGCACGGACGTGTCGCACCTGAAGGAACGCGAGCGCACCCGGCTGCGGAAAGGCGTCATCGGCTTCGTGTTCCAGAGTTTCAACCTGATCGACGAGCTGAACGTGTACGAGAACATCGAGCTGCCGCTGCTCTACATGAAAGTGCCGGCCCGCGAGCGGCGCGAGCGCGTGGAGGCGGCCATGAAGCGCATGGACATCCTGCACCGCCGCAAGCACTTCCCCGCCCAGCTCTCCGGCGGACAGCAGCAGCGCGTGGCCATCGCCCGCGCCGTCGTGGCCGGCCCGCAGCTCATCCTGGCCGACGAGCCGACCGGCAACCTGGATTCCAAGAACGGGCGCGAGGTGATGGAGCTGCTCAGCGAGCTGCACCGCGACGGCACCACCATCGTCATGGTGACCCACTCGCAACACGACGCAGGCTATGCCGGGCGCATCATCAACCTGTTCGACGGACAGGTGGTGAACGAGATTCAGGAGTAGCCCCTCCCATTCCGGCATATTTCCTCCGGAAGGAGAATGAAGAAGACGCATGAAGGCGCGCCACAAATGACGCGCCCTCATGCGTTTGTGTTTCATATCTCCTTCCTATGTCATGAAACCGGATTTCTCCGGCATGGGAGGGTAACAGCCCCGCCGGAACCCACGTGGCCTTGCGCCCGCCGCGCCCTTTCCCTTCCGTAAGTTCCATTCCCGAGTCCAAATCGTCCTATTTCAGGATAAGATATTATTCCCTAAAAATCAACGAAGTAAGCACCGTTTGAGACACGCGATTTTTTCTCAAGCGATTCACATTTTTTTCTCAAGCCAAAAAAATGTGAATCGCTTGAAGGAAATATGCATGCCTCTTGAGTGCAATTTTGTCCTATTCCCCCTCTTGGTCCACGTTCCATCGGCAAACCTTCATGTCCACGCACCCGCCGCCCCGGAACACGACCCCTTCCTCCTTCAGCTTCTCCGCCTGCTCCAACCAATGAGGAGCCGTCCGCCCCGCGCTGTTCACCACGCGGTGGCAAGGCAAGCCCGCCCCGGGCGGCGCGTCGCGCAGCAACCGCCCCACCAGACGGGCATGCCGCGGACGACCGGCCAGCCAGGCCACGTCGCCATAGGCCAGCACCTTCCCGGGCGGAATGGCCGCCACGATGGCATACACCTCCTGCCGGAAAGCCGGAACATCGGCCGCGTTTTTTCCCATACCTTTTGCCCCATTCTGTTTTCGCGAGACAAAATTACCGTTTTTCCGCGTCCGCCCCACTCCTCAAGCCCAAAATTCCACAAGAAGTTTTTCCCGCTCCCCGCCGGACACCGCCGGACAGCCCGCTATCGTCCTCATCACGGAAGCGGAAACGGCCTCGAAAACCCATCCCGAACCATCGCACGACAAATTCAAGGCAAATTCCGGAACCAGCCGGCGAAAGGCACACCCCAAGAAGGAATCATAAGGTTTTTCCGACGAAATTCCGTAACTTTGCCTCATGCTAAACGAACGCACATGAACGACTATATCCAAATCAAAGGCGCAAGGGTGAACAACCTGAAGAACATCGACCTGGACATCCCGCGCAACAAACTGATTGTCATCACCGGCCTGTCGGGATCCGGAAAATCCTCCCTGGCATTCGACACCCTGTACGCCGAAGGGCAACGCCGCTACGTGGAAAGCCTTTCGGCCTATGCGCGACAGTTCCTGGGGCGCATGAGCAAACCGGAATGCGACTACATCAAAGGCATCCCGCCCGCCATCGCCATCGAACAGAAAGTGAACAGCCGCAACCCGCGTTCCACCGTCGGGACATCGACCGAAATCTACGAATATCTCCGCCTGCTCTATGCACGCATCGGACACACATTCTCGCCCATCAGCGGACAGGAAGTGAAGAAGCACACCACGGAAGACGTGATACGGTGCATGCTATCCTACTCCAAAGGCACGCGCTTCACCGTGCTCGCCCCCCTGCAGGTCCGCGAAGGAAGAAGCCTGCTGGAACAATTGGACAGCGACTTCAAGCAAGGATTCACACGCATAGAAGTGGACGGCGAAGTGACACGCATTGAAGACTTCATGCAAGAACTGGCAAAAACGCCTCCGGCAAAAGCCCCCGGAAAGATTTACCTGCTGGTCGACCGCATGGCCTGCGACGACGCCAAAGACAGCCTCTCCCGGCTGACCGACTCCGCCGAAACCGCCTTCTACGAAGGAAACGGGGAATGCCTGCTGCGGTTCTATCCCTCGGGCATCCTGCACACATTCTCCACCCGCTTCGAGGCAGACGGCATGAGCTTTGAAGAGCCGACCGAGAACCTGTTTTCGTTCAACTCGCCAATCGGGGCCTGCCCCGAATGCGAAGGGTTCGGGCGGGTGAGTGGGATCGACGAGAAACTGGTCGTGCCCAATTCCGCCCTCAGCGTTTACGACGGGGCTGTCGTGTGCTGGAGGGGGGAAAAGATGGGCGAATGGAAAAACGAATTCTGCAGAAGGGCCACCCGCCACAACTTCCCCATCTTTGAACCCTACTATCAGCTGACGCGCGAACAGAAAGACCTGCTGTGGCACGGCGAACCGCAGAAGGACTCAGACCTCAACGAGGTGTGCATCGACAGTTTCTTCAGCATGCTGGAAGAGAACCAATACAAAATCCAATACCGCGTCATGCTGGCCCGTTACCGCGGGAAGACCATCTGTCCAAAGTGTCACGGCACACGCCTGCGCCCCGAAGCCGGATATGTGAAAATCGGCGGACGTTCCATCTCAGACCTCGTAGACTTGCCGGTGACGGAACTGAAAAGATTCTTCGACCGGCTTTCGCTCACGCCCCACGAGGCAGAAATCGGCAAACGGCTGCTCACGGAAATCCACAACCGCATACAGTTCCTGATCGACGTGGGATTGGGCTACCTCACCCTGAACCGGCTGAGCAACACCCTTTCGGGCGGGGAAAGCCAGCGCATCAACCTGGCCACCTCATTAGGCAGCAGCCTCGTGGGTTCGCTCTACATCCTGGACGAACCGAGCATCGGGCTGCACAGCCGGGACACGGACAAGCTCATCCACGTGCTTCGCCAATTGCAGCAACTGGGCAACACCGTGATTGTCGTGGAACACGATGAAGAAATCATCCGCGCGGCGGACTACATCATCGACATCGGGCCGAAAGCCGGAAGGCTGGGGGGAGAAGTGGTGTTTCAGGGCGGCTTGCAGCAAATGCTGGCCGAAAAACCGCAAGACACACGGAGCTACACCGTGAAATACCTCACCGGACAGGAGACCATCCCCCTGCCGGAAAGCCCGCGCCCATGGAACAACTACATCGAAGTGAAAGGCGCCCGGGCCAACAACCTGCGGGGCATCGACGTGCGCTTCCCGCTCAATGTCATGACGGTGGTCACGGGAGTGAGCGGATCCGGCAAGTCCACTCTCGTGCGCGACATCTTCTACCTGGCCATGAAGCGGCAGTTTGACGAGGTGGCCGACCGCCCCGGTGAATTCCTGGGGCTGGAAGGCGACCTGAAGATGGTGAAAAACATTGAATTCGTAGACCAGAACCCCATCGGGAAATCCTCGCGAAGCAACCCCGTGACCTATGTGAAGGCCTACGACGAGATACGCAAACTTTTCGCCTCCATGCCTTTGGCCAGACAAATGGGATTCACCGCCGGCTACTTCTCTTTCAACACCGAAGGCGGACGCTGCGAGGAATGCAAAGGCGAAGGCACGGTCACCGTGGAAATGCAGTTCATGGCCGACCTGGTGCTGGAATGTGAATCGTGCCACGGGAAACGTTTCAAAAGCGACCTGCTGGAAGTGAAATTCGAAGGACAAAACATCTACGACGTGCTGAACATGACCGTGAACCAGGCCATTGAGTTTTTCGACGCACACGGACAGCACAAGATCTCCAAAAAACTCAAGCCCCTGCAGGACGTGGGTTTGGGCTACATCAAACTGGGCCAATCCTCCAACACCCTCTCGGGAGGAGAAAACCAGCGGGTGAAGCTGGCCTACTACCTCGGCATGGAGAAAGCAGACCCCACCATCTTCATCTTCGACGAACCCACGACCGGCCTGCACTTCCACGACATCAAGCGGTTGCTGGCCGCCTTTGACGCCCTTATCCTTCGCGGACACACGCTCGTCATCATCGAACACAATATGGATGTCATCAAATGTGCAGACTACATCGTCGACCTCGGTCCCGAAGGCGGACAGGAAGGGGGCAATGTGGTGGTCTGCGGCACTCCACACGAAGTGGCCTCATGCCCCGGCAGCTACACCGGACGATACCTCAAGGAAAAACTGGAAGCCTGACTCCGGTTTTTCCCGCGCCACGCCCCCGGCTGGCCGCAACAGGAGTTTTCCCTTAGGCACCCGCGTTTCCCGCCAGTGAATATGCCTGTGCCGAACTGCAAAAGGCCGGTGGATGACGATCGTCATCCACCGGCCTTTCTCAAGTATCATAAAATAAATTGTGTATCTCTGCCTTTTCCGCGTATTCCCCTCTGCTTATTGAGCCGGCTGTTGCGGGGCAGCCGCGCCTTGTGCCGGAGCTTTTGCCTGGCCGGCAGGAGCATTCTGCTGAGGCTGGCTGGTTCCGAATCCCGGAAGATTGTTTGAATTCACGGCCTTCTGCTCCGTGGCAGCCTTCATCATGGCGGACTCATTGGTAGCAAGTTGCGGAATGAAATAGACAGAAAGCACGCTGAACACGACCATAGCCGCCGCCAACCCCCATGTGATTTTCTCAATGACATCCGTGGTCTTGCGCACGCCCATGATCTGGTTCGAAGCGGAAAAGCTGGAAGCCAGCCCGCCCCCCTTAGACTCTTGGATGAGTACAATGAAACACATCAAAATCGCAAGCAAAACGATCAGGATAACCAATACTGTGTACATTTTCTATAAGTTTTTATTTTTATTATTAATAATCAATTTCTCCAAGAAACGGATTTGGTCTGCAAAATAACGATTTTTTTTTGGATATTTCAAACTTAATCGCCTGATTATTTCCATTGCCTTCATATATCTCCCTTGTTTGATATAGATTTTAGCCAAAGTCTCGGTGAAATAATCCTCATCTTCCCCGTCCGCAGTGTCGGCCGACAGATCCGGAGCCTGCAAGTCCGCGTCCGGCACATCGGCGAGCACGATGCGCTTGTCTCCTTGCCCGATGAAGTCATCAATCAAGTCCTGGTGCTGCATCTTCGGCACGGAAGAAATCGTGTCTGGCGCTTCCTCGCTTTGCAGCAAGTAAGCCATATAGTCGGTGGAGGCATCAACGGGCTTGGGGCGGTGGGGCTTCTCCTCCGGAAGATTGGCCAGGAAATTGTCAATCAACGAATAAGTGCGGTCTTTCTCCTTCTCCCCATGAGTCTTTCCAACCGCAGGCTGATGTTTCTTGACAGGTTCAAGCCGATAATTCAGGCCTTCGATCAGCTGGAAAAGCGCGCCACGGTCCGGCAAGAAGAAAGCCGCCCGGCGCAATTCGCGGTCGAACGCCGCATCATGCAACCGATAAAGGTTGCGCAAATAGAGCAAACGGGCCGCCTGGAAATAAGGATAATCCTCCACCAGCTTGTGCAAACGGCCCACAGACTCTTTGTCCAATCTCTCCGGATGTTTGATGTAATCAGCTAAGCTCCAATCCATATCATTGTTTAAGAACGGAAACGGCTACCAGTTGGCTACCGTGGCATTGAATATTTGATCTACGATGTCTTCCACCATTTGGGTGACCAGTTCTTCCTGCACCGCCGTCAGTTGTTGCGACGAGTCATACTGCGTGGTGGCACTGAACCGTTGTTCGAAGTCCTCGTCGTGGTTCGCATTGTTCACGAAGCGCACATTCACCGTCATTTTCAATTGCGTCTGCGCCGAATATCCGTCGGCCGACACGGCTTTATTGAACTGGCTGTATTCCACGATCTCACCGGAAAGCTGCAGGTCGCCGTTGCGGTTCACTTGCGTCAGCTTCGTCTGGCGTGCATAAATATCCGTCAGTTCATTGTTGAATATGGCCTGCATGGGTGCCCACACATAAGCGGAACGGATGGGGAACTGTGAAATCTGAATCGTCTTGGTCTTCGTGTAGTCGATAGAAGCCCCGTTGAATTTATAGGAAATGGTGCAAGCCGCCAACAGAAAGACCATGCACGCCGCTCCCAGCCACACCAGCCTATTCATCTTCTTTGTCCAATCCATACTCCTTGATTTTACGATAAAGCGTACGCTCCGAGATGTGCAGGTCGCTCGCGGCTTTCCGCCGCCTCCCCTTGTTCCTCTCCAAAGCCTTCATGATCATCTGACGTTCCACATCGTTCAGCGAGACGGCCTCTTCCACATATTCCTCCGGAGTCTGGAACTCCTCGTCGGCCTTATTTCCCGCCGCAGTTGCCGGAAAAGCCACATCGGGCCTATAATAAGCCGCCGGACGTTCAGACGGGACCTGGGGCGTCGCCACCACCGGCACGTCATGCGCCGTTTGGCGGGCATTCACCAATTTCTTCAGTTCGGTCACGTCATTGCGCAGGTCGAACAAGATCTTGTAAAGTAGCTCACGCTCGTTTTCAAAACTGTGTGTCTCGTTCCGACGGACATTCATCGGCACGATGTCGTGCGAAACCGGATCGTCGGGGATATATCCGGCCAGGATCTCGGGAGTGATGACCCTTTCCGTGGAAAGGATGGACATCTGCTCCGTCACGTTCTTCAGCTGCCGCACATTGCCCGGCCAAGGATATTTCTTCAGCTTTTCCTGGGCCGCTTCCGTCAGTTCCACCGGTTCCGGCATATTATACTTCTCCGCCGTGTCCATGGCAAACTTTTTGAACAGCAGCACGACATCGCTCCCCCGCTCGCGGAGCGCGGGCATCTTGATGGGAATCGTATTCAAGCGGTAAAACAGATCTTCGCGGAAACGCCCGTCGCGGATGGCTTGAGCCATGTTGACATTCGTGGCCGCCACGATGCGCACATCCGTCTTGCGCACATCGCTCGACCCCACGCGGATGTATTCCCCCGTCTCCAACACACGCAACAGCCGCGCCTGGGTGGCTAAAGGCAGTTCGCCCACCTCGTCAAGGAACAAAGTGCCGCCGTTGGCCGCACCGAAATATCCCTCACGTTCCCCCACGGCACCGGTAAAAGCTCCCTTCTCATGGCCGAACAACTCGGAATCGATCGTGCCTTCGGGAATAGAACCGCAGTTCACGGCAAAATATTTTTTCGTTTTCCGCAAACTGTTATCGTGGATGATGCGCGGAATCACTTCCTTTCCCACTCCGCTTTCTCCGGTAATCAGCACAGACAAATCCGTCTTGGCCACCTGCAAAGCAATGTCCACGGCATGGTTCAATCCTTCCGAATTGCCCACAATGCCGTATCTTCTTTTCTGCGCTTGCACATCGGATGTGTTCATATCTTCCTCCTACAAAAATGCGATTGTGGACAAAATTACATAAAAAATCCGTGGCATGCGTCCAATCTGCAATAATTTTAAGAAAATATACGCTCCGCCTCCGCCGGCGACCCAGCCCGTGCCCCAGCCTCAGAGGGCATGCCCTTCTATTTTCCACCCACACGGGCGACAGGCTTGTTGCCCACCTTGATCAGCAGCAAGCCGATAGCCGTCCAGATCAATTCACGCAAGCGAACAATCAGGCTGGTGTAAACCCCGTAAGCGCCTGCCAGGGAAAGCCCGCCGACCGCCAGGGCAAATCCCCCTTCGCGTGCCCCCACGCCCATCGGGATAAAGAAGAACAAGTTGGCAAACAACGAAGTGAAAGCCTGGATCAACACGCAATTCCAGAAAGAAACATGATCGGTAAGTATCAACAGGATGAACTGGATTTCAAGGCAACCCGCCACGCGCACGCCAAATTCGATGAGAAGAGACAGATAGAACGTGGACTTGCGTTGGGCGTGCAAGGCCGCGATCTGCCCATCCACCTTGCGGATGGCTTCTTCCTTCGAATCAATGAAACGGCGCAAGCGGGACTTCAATCCGGGAAGATGGGCAAAAAAGCGCAAAGCCTTCATCGCCAGCCCATTCTTATAACCTTTCAAGAAGAAATAAATGCCAATGCCGCAAAAGGCGGAACAAACCACCAGGAAGACGGCCATGCCCGCCGACATCACCGCCCCATAAAGAAACAAATAAAGCAGGATGGAGAACGACCAAAAGCAGAAATGGGAAAAAATATGCATCATGGCATACAAGATCACGCTCGATGTGGCCTTGGCCGCACCCACATAAGGAGTAAGCTCCATGATGCGGTAAGGCTCGCCGCCCAACAAGCCTACCGGCGTGACATAGTTCAAGGCATAACCGCTAATCGTATACTTATAAATCCGCGCGAAAGGCACCTTGGGGGCTTCACCGTCGTTGATGATGGTAGACCACGACCAGGCATTGGCCAGATAAAGGAAAACCCACAAAAAGATAACGGCCGGAAACCAATACCCCGCACGCCGGACATTATCCCACAACTCCGAGTAAGAAATATCCGAAGTGCAGAGTATAACCAAGATGGCCACCACGCCGATGGCCAAAAACATGTTTCGATAAAGCGGCTTCATTATTCTTCCGTAGCGTTCAATTTTAGCTTGTCACTGTCGTCGCGACGTTCATGATACTGTTTTCGCAACGGATTGGCATGAGCCTCCTCATAACGCTGGCGATTGCGGAACACGTCCAATGCCGTATAAACAGCTTGGCGCATCGAAGACTCGTCGGCCTTCCCTTTCCCGGCAATGTCGTAGGCCGTTCCGTGGTCCGGTGAAGTCCGCACTATGGGCAACCCCGCCGTGAAGTTCACCCCGTCGGTCATGGACAGCGCCTTGAACGGTGCCAGTCCCTGGTCATGATACATGGCCAGCACCCCGTCGAAATAATCATACGTGCGATTGCCGAAGAACCCGTCCGCCGCATAAGGCCCCATGCAAAGGATGCCCTCCTTTGCCATCTCTTCGACAGCCGGGGCTATGACCTCTTTTTCCTCGGATCCCAGCAACCCGCCATCACCCGCATGCGGGTTCAAAGCCAGCACGGCGATGCGGGGCTTCGACACGTTGAAATCCTTCCGCAGCGCATCATGGAAAATCCGGATTTTGCGCATTACGGTTTCTTTGGTGATTGCCTGGGGCACCTCGCGGATGGGCAGGTGGGTTGTCACCAATGCCACACGCAAGGCCTCGTTCATCAAAATCATCAGTGCCTCGTTCCCTTCGCCCGCACGCTCTTGGATATACTCCGTGTGGCCGGGAAAATGAAAACCGTCGCCTTGGATTGCAGCCTTGTTGATCGGGGCTGTCACCAACACGTCGAACAATCCGTTCCGGTAGTCGTCCATGGCCCGCTCCAACGCCTTCAAGGCAGCCTTCCCGCTTTCGGCCGTAGCCTGTCCGAAATCGATTTTCACTTCTTCCGACAAACAGTCCACAAGATTCAGTTTGCCGTCCACCGCCTCTTCGGCGTGCTGCACCGTCACGAAGTTCGTAGTCAGTTCCAACGCCTTGCGGTGGTACGTGGCCACCTTAGGCGACCCATATATAATAGGTGTACACAAATCCAGCATCGCGGGTTCGCTGAAAATCTTCAAAATGACTTCATATCCCACGCCATTGATATCACCGTGGGTTATCCCCACCAATATTTTACCATTCTTCATATTCTATCAGTCCTTTCTCTTATTTGGTTTTCTTTGTGGCCACCACATTCACTTCCGGAATGTCGGCCTTCAATTCACGCTCCTGTTCCCCGGGAAGGCAAAGCGTGTAGAGCGATCCCTCCAGCCGACGGACCAGACCGCGCTTGGCCCGGTCGGGAGCATACACAAATCCTTCTACGACAATCACCTTGTTATGCAACGTGTCCACTCGTGAATGACTCACGAACGGCCCTCCCATGGCATCGTTCACCACATACCACAGCCCCCGGGTTTCCATGGCGTACTGTCCCTTCACCACAATCGGCTTCACCCTCGTAAAAGCCGTGTCGGTGGCCATGTACATTCCCGCTCTCTCTCCCGGTATGTTGGCTTTCATCACGGAATCGCGCTTGGCCAATACATATTGTTTTTGAAAAGTCTGCGGCCCTTCATAAGCATAAGCATACATGCAGATATTCAAACGTCCGTTGGACGAGGCCCAAAAGAAATCCTGCCCTTTCTTGCTGCTGTTAATCTCCGAAGGAGCCCACAATTGGCAGTTGAAGATCTCCTTGGCCAAGTCTTCCGCCACGGTAGAATGCTTTTCTTCCAATTCATTAATCAGACGGTTCATCTCCACCCTCACGAAGAAGTCCACGATCGACTCCGAATTCCGGGCGACAAAACGCGCGAACTCATCCTCATTCGGGCTTTGGATGGTCAGCACCACCTGGGGATGGGAATACACATCGCGGGAATATTTCATCTTCGATTGGGTATATTGGGTGGAATCAATGTCCACCTGAATGATATTCCGGAAGATGTTCGACACTTTGCTGAAACGTTTCGTGTCCAATTGAGAAATGCGGAAGGAAGCCTCAGGCTGGGGCAATCCGGGCACATCCGTGTCCAACACTTTATATAACGCACGCCCTGCCGGACGATCCCACAAGGCATCATCGGCAATGACCAACACTTCATAAGGACTCCCGCTGGCCGCAGGTTTGACCACATTGTCGCATGCCGCCCACAAGGCCAGCAGCGAACACATTGCCGCGCATTTGAATATTATCCGAAACCTTTTCATCATATCCTCGTTGTTTAAAACTCTATTCCTTGCTGTTTTGCCGTACTCAACAAACCGCAGGCCGCAAAAATGTCCTGCCCTCTCGAGGCACGTATGGTAGTGAAAAGCCCGTGCCGTGTGAGGTAATCGCGGAAACCGACCATCTGTTCCTCAGGAGTCCCTTTCAAATCCACTCCCGGCACCGCATGGAAACGGATCAGGTTGATCCGGCAATCCAGTCCGTGCAACAGTTTCAGCAAGCCCTTGGCGTGTGCCACGCTGTCGTTCACGCCTTCAAACATCGTATATTCGAACGAAAGCCGACGCTGACGGGAAAAGTCATATCCCCGCAACAATTCCACGATGCGTTCTATGCCAAAACCGTGTTCCGCCGGCATCAGCCTGCCCCTTTGTCCGGGAAACGGATTATGCAGGCTGACAGCCAAGTGGCACTCGCTTTCATTGAGAAAGCGCTCCAGCCCTTTACGCACCCCCACCGTAGAGACCGTAATCCGTCTCGGACTCCAGGCATATCCTTCGTCCGACGTGAGAATCTCCGTGGCTCGCAACACCTGATCCAAGTTGTCCAGCGGTTCTCCCTGTCCCATGAAGACCACGTTGGTCAGTTGGTCTCTCTCCGGCAAGGAATAAAGCTGGTTCAGGATATCAGCCGCTGTCAGGTTGCCTTGGAACCCTTGCTTTCCCGTCATGCAGAAATGGCATCCCATCCTGCACCCCACTTGAGAGGACACGCACAATGTCGCACGGTCGCCGTCGGGAATGTAGACAGTCTCCACGTAGCCGCCCGCCGCCGTACGGTAAAGATACTTCACCGTGCCGTCCGCCGACCGCTGCATGTCGGCAGGTGCCGAGCAACCGACGACATAACGTTCGCCCAAGAGCTTGCGGTTCTGTGCAGACAAGTTGGTCATCTCCTCTATGGAAAAGACCCTTTTCTTATACAGCCAATCCGCCATCTGCCGTGCCGCAAAATCAGGCATTCCCAATTCACGGGCCACCGCCTTCAGTTCGGACAACGTCATGCCCAACAATGGTATTTTGTCCCCTACGGTCATCTTCACGTCTTTATTTTGCACACAAAGTTAAGGAAAAAAGAGAAAACTTTCCACTATATTGCACTTCTATTCGTATATTTGCAGCTAATATTGCATAAAAATCATGAAGTCGTCCATATATTCTCCACGAATAGACTGCTTCTTGCCTTATGAGACAGAAGCATCATTCTCCCTCACGATCCAATCCCTCAAATCCAGCGGAACCATCCGCAGCTTTCATGCCATTTGTGCGGAAGACTGCGACGGCCACCTCCCCGAAGGATGCAGCCCTCTTCATACGGCCAACCCCTTTTCCACCGCGACCATCCTGAAAATTGCAGCCCGTTGCGAGGCGGAATACTGCCTCTACGGCCTGAAACCCCAAGCGTTGGAGTTGGGATTCCACGCCTTGGAACGCTGGCTGCGCGTGGCCGACGACACCCGGGCTGTCATGACATATACCGACCACCACACCCGGCAGGAAGGACAACGGCATCCCCACCCGCTCATCGACTACCAGCCCGGAAGCCTGCGCGACGACTTCGACTTCGGGCCGCTGGTGTTAATCCGCGCCGATGCCCTGAAAGCATACGCCGCGCAAGAACACCTGCCCGACTACCGGTTTGCCGGATGGTATGACCTGCGGCTCTACCTCAGCCGCCAAGGAGAATTGTTCCACCTGAATGAATTTCTCTATACGGGCACAGAAACAGACCTGCGCAAAAGCGGGGAAAAGAACTTTGACTATGTGGATCCCAAGAACCGCGCCGTGCAAACCGAAATGGAGCTGGCCTGCACGGCACATTTGAGACAAACGGGGGCTTATCTCGCACCGGACGAATTTGACGAGGTAGACTTCCTGGCGGAGGATTTTCCCTGCGAGGCTTCGGTCATCATCCCGGTGCGCAACCGGGCACGCACCATCGAAGAGGCCATCCGCAGCGTGTTGTCGCAAGAAACCTCTTTCGAGTTCAACCTGCTGGTCGTGGACAATCATTCCACCGACGGCACGACGGAAATCATCAAAAAATATCACGACAACCCGCATCTGGTCCACCTCATCCCGGCACGCGACGACTTGGGCATCGGGGGGTGCTGGAACCTGGCCGTGCATGACCCGGCCTGCGGGAAATTTGCCGTGCAGTTGGATTCGGACGACTTGTACAGTTCGCCCCGCACCCTGCAACAAATCGTCGACACGTTCTACCGGGAAAAAGCCGCCATGGTCATCGGATCCTACCGCATGACGGACTTTTCCCTGAACACCCTTCCGCCGGGACTCATCGACCACCGGGAATGGACACCCGGAAACGGACGGAACAACGCCTTGCGCATCAACGGGCTGGGCGCACCAAGGGCTTTTTTCACCCCGGTGCTGCGCAAGCTCCAGATTCCCAACACCAGCTACGGCGAAGACTATGCACTCGGCCTGTGTTTCTCTCGCCACTACCGCATCGGGCGCATCTACGAAGAAGTCTATCTCTGCCGGAGGTGGGAAGGCAATTCCGACGCCGCACTGAACGTGCAGCAAGTCAATGCCAACAACCTCTACAAAGACCGCCTGAGAACCATTGAGCTGAAAGCACGCCGGCAATTGAACACCCGTTGGACGCACCACTTGGACAGCAAGGAGATGCACCGCTTTTTCCAAACGCAATTGGAAGAATGGGACGAAGCGGCACGGCACTACGAAGAACTGAAACGAGTGAAGACCAAGCCCCTTCCGGCCGGCGACTATACGCTCACCGCCCAGTTCAACCCCTCCCGCATCCAATCCACGGGAGCCGACATCTCGGCCAAGGCGCTGGCCCGCCGCCCCTGCTTCCTCTGCGACCTCCACCGGCCCGAAGCGCAACTGTCCCTGCCCGTGGAAAGCCACTACCAGCTGTTGGTCAACCCCTATCCCATCCTGCCGGAACACTTCACCATCCCCTCGCGGAGGCATGTGCCGCAATCCATCCTGCAACATTTCAACACCATGCGCGACATGGCTTGGCACATCCCGGACATGCTGTTCTTCTACAACGGGCCGGCCTGCGGGGCTTCGGCTCCCGACCACATGCATTTCCAAGCCGGTTCAAGAGGCATCCTGCCCATCGAAAGAGACTGGAAAAGCTACGAAATCGGCATGGAAAAACTCTACCCCCTGCAACCACAGGAGGAAGAAACCATGGAAGAGCTGATGGCCCAGAATTCCAACTGCGGGCTTTACCTGCTCAAAAGCTATGTGTGTCCGGTATTGGTCATCCGCACCCGCCCCTCGGACAAGCCCTGCATCTTGTTTGACAAACTCTATCACGCCCTCCCGCGCCACGAAGGCGAAAGCGAACCGCGCATGAACGTCGTCTGCTGGCGGCAAAGCTGGAATGCCGGACGCGAAGACGAGATCGTCACGCTGGTGTTCCCACGCCAGAAACTACGCCCCGACTGCTACTACCAGGCGGGAGAGGCGAAACTGCTCGTCAGCCCCGGAGCCTTGGACATGGGCGGGCTGCTCATCACCCCGCGCGAGGAAGACTTCCGGAAAATCACGCCGGAACAAGCCACGGAGATCCTACGGGAAGTGAGCCTGGACGAGGCCGCGCTACACGCCGTCATCGCCCGCTTCACCCCCACACAGAAAAGAGACCCCGCCCCCCGGACGGCTCCCTCGCCGCTCCCGCCGCAAGAGGCCAAGGAACCGGAAGTGAGCGTCGGCATCATGGGACGCAAGCTCATCCGCTTCTCGCTGAACGGCACGTATTCGGCCAAAGGATTGTCGGCAGAGGGAGAGCAGACCGTGGAATACAGCGAAGGAGGCATCGCCTGGAACGGCAACCTCTACCACGAACTGACATTCACACCGCAGGGAAAACAGGCGTCGTTCTCGCTCCGCGAAGTCACCATCGGCATCCATTTCCATTGGGAACGCCAGGAGACGCAAACCTTCAGCGGCACCCTGAAGCTGGTGGTCGAAGAAGAAAAAATCGTGGCCATCAACGTGCTGCCGGTCGAAGACTATCTCGTGAGCGTCATCTCCAGCGAGATGAGCGCGTCTTCCTCGCCCGAATTCCTGAAAGCGGCCGCCGTCATCAGCCGGAGCTGGCTCTATGCCCAGATGGAAAAACGCAGGCGGCAGCAAGACGGCCACGAGCGAGGCTTTTTCTCGTTCAACAAGAATGACGGCGAACAAATCCGCTGGTACGACCGCGAGGACCACACCATCTTCGACGTGTGTGCCGACGACCATTGCCAACGCTACCAAGGCATCACACGGGCCAGCAACAAGGCCGTGCAGGAAGCGGTCGAAGCCACCCGGGGAGAAATCCTCATGTATGGCGACGAGATCTGCGACGCGCGCTTCTCAAAATGTTGCGGAGGAGCCACGGAAGAATTTGAATATTGCTGGGAAGACAAACACCTGCCCTACCTGAAGAGCGTGCGCGACACCGCCGCGCCGTCCACAGAAGGGCCGCGCCCGCCCATGCCCGACCTCAGCCGGGAGGAGGAAGCCGAAAAATGGATCAGGAGCGCCCCGCCGGCCTTCTGCCACACGACAGACCCGGACATCCTGCGCCAGGTGATGAACGACTACGACCAGGAGACGCCCGACTTCTACCGCTGGCGGGTGGAATACACACAGGCGGAACTGGCCGCCCTCGTCCGTGAGAACCTGAAAACGGACTTCGGGGACATCCTCGACCTTATTCCAGTGGAAAGAGGCACGGGCGGACATATCAGCAAGCTGCGCATCGTCGGGTCGCGACACACCCTCGTCGTGGGCAAGGAACTGGAGATACGCCGCATCCTGAGCCACACGCACCTGCTCAGTTCGGCCTTCGTCGCGGAAAAGGAGGGGGAAGCCGACGGCGTGCCGGCACGCTTCATTCTCCTGGGAGCCGGATGGGGGCACGGCGTCGGCTTGTGCCAGATCGGCGCGGCGGTCATGGGCGCCAAAGGCCACCCCTACGATGAAATCCTGAAACATTACTACGATGGAACGTATCTCCGGAAAGCATATGAATGACATGAAACCAGACACGCCCCACCGTCGGGCCGCCGGCCCGCACGGGCATAACCCCTGGACGTGGATCCCCACGCTCTACTTTGCCGAAGCACTGCCCTACGTGACCGTCATGACCATCTCCACCATGATGTATGAGCGTCTGGGGCTTTCCAATGCCGAAATCGCGTTCTACACCAGCTGGCTCTACCTCCCGTGGGCCATCAAGCCGCTTTGGAGCCCGTTTGTCGACCTGTTCAGGAGCAAACGGTGGTGGATCCTGGCCATGGAGTCCCTGGTCGCCGTGGCCATCGCCGGCGTAGCCTTCTCCATCCCGGCCGCACACTTCCTGTGGCCCACGCTGGCCTTCTTCTGGCTGATGGCTTTCAGCAGCGCCACCCACGACATTGCAGCCGACGGCTTCTACATGCTGGCTCTCGACCCGCATGAACAGGCCCTGTACGTGGGCATACGCAGCACCTTCTACCGCATCGCCACCATCGCGGGCGGCGGACTGTTCATCATGCTGGCCGGCACACTGGAAACCTTCACCCGGCGCATCACCTTTTCGTGGAGCACCACGTTCTATGCCCTGGCGGCCTTCTTTGTCTGCGTCACGGCCTATCACTTTTTCTTCCTTCCGCGCCCCGGATGCGACCACACCAGCCCCATCCGCCCGGCCGGCCGGTTGCTGAAAGACTTCCTGCTCACTTTCGTTTCTTTCTTCCGCAAGCCGCAGGCCCTCACAGCCGTGCTCTTCATGCTGTTCTACCGGCTCCCCGAGGCATTGCTCATCCGCATTGCCAACCTCTTCATGATCAAGCCGGTCAGTGAAGGCGGATTGGGGCTGTCCACCCAGGAAGTGGGCTTCGTGCAGGGCACGGTGGGCGTGCTCGGGCTGACCCTGGGGGGCATCATCGGCGGCATTGCCGCCTCGCGCGACGGACTGAAAAAATGGCTTTGGCCCATGGTGTGGAGCATCACCATCCCCGACCTCGTGTATGTCTACCTGAGCTATTTCCAGTCGCAGGACTTCCTGCTCGTAAACATTCTGGTCTTCATCGAGCAATTCGGCTACGGCTTCGGCTTCACGGCCTATATGCTCTACCTCATATATTATTCGCAAGGCGAACAACAGACGTCGCACTACGCCCTCTGCACCGCCTTCATGGCCCTGTCCATGATGTTGCCGGGCATGGTGGCCGGCGAATTGCAGGAAGCCGTGGGCTACTTCAACTTCTTCCTCATCGTCATGGGCTGTTGCGCCGCCACCGTGATAGTGGCCGCCCTGTTGAAAATAGACCCCGAATTTGGTAAGAAAACGACACATGGAAACGCCTAAGGACTTCATCGTGGCCGATGCCGGCTCCACCAAGACCACTTGGTTCCGGGTCTTCCCCGACGGGAGGCGGGACTTTGCCGTCACACCAGGCATCAACCCCGTCCTGCAGGACGACGAGGCCATCCGCCACACCCTGGAAGAAGCAGTCGCGCACCCTGTTTTCGGCCACAGGGCCGACACGTGCATCTACTACTACGGCGCGGGCTGCCTGCCCGACCAATGCCGGCACATGGAGGAACTGATTGCCGGCACGACATCCTGCCGCCACGTCGAAGTGAAATCCGACCTGTGGGGAGCGGCCAGGGCCTTGTGCGGCCATCAGGCCGGCATCGCCTGCATTCTGGGCACAGGGGCAAACTCATGCCGGTTCAACGGCACGGACATCACCCGGCATATCGCGCCGCTGGGCTACGTGCTGGGCGACGAAGGCAGCGGAGCCGCATTGGGCAAACGGCTGGTGGCCGACATCCTGAAAGGACTGCTCCCGGAAGACTTGCGCCGCGATTTTCACACCACCTACGGATGGGACGAAGCCGACATCATACGGAAAGTGTACCGCGAGCCGGGCGCCAACCGCTTCCTGGCCTCGTTTTCCCCTTTCCTGAAAGCCCACGCCGACCATCCGGCCGTGCAGGAGCTGCTTGCGGAATGCTTCGACGCCTTCTTCGCACGGAACGTCGCGCCCTACGCCCCGGGCACACTGCCCGTACACTTCACGGGCAGCATCGCCTTCCACTTCCGGAAGGCCATAACTCAGGCGGCGCAGCGCCGCCACCTCCGTGTCGGACACTTTGTGAAAGACCCGATCGAAGGCATGGTGAAATACCACGAAGAAAACCTGCCCTCCCATCCGGATAAAACTTTTTAAGATACATCCAGTATTTTTTTCAAAAACATGTTGTAAAGCATAAACAAAGCCTTGCAGGTATGCCAAAATGGGGCTACCTTTGCATCGTTATCCTGAAAACAATCTTTTTACCTTAAACAAAA
>CALUNJ010000049.1 GCA_944321975.1 uncultured Paraprevotella sp. | reverse complement strand
TCAGGATGGGCTTGAACCAACGACCCCCTGATTAACAGTCAGGTGCTCTAACCAACTGAGCTACTGAAGCGGTTAAGGGCGTTTCCCGCAAATGCGCTGCAAAATTAGTGGTATTTTTTGAATTATGCAACATCTTGGCCAAAAAAATGACTTGAATTTGAAAAAAACATAAGGACAGCGAATAGTTGGGTCTATTTTTGTCTTGATAAAGTTGAAATGATTAATTTTGTGGCATGAAAAAGATGATATTGGTGATGGGGTTGGCGGCCGCATCGGCATTCCCCCTTTCGGCTCAGACAAATGGTGGCCATAATTTTGAGATTTCCAAGAATTTGGAGATTTTCAATGATATTTATAAGCAGTTGGACTTGTTTTATGTGGATTCGCTTTCTGCCGACACGGTGATAGAGTGGGGCATAGAGGCTATGCTGCGGCAGGTGGATCCGTTCACGGAATATTATCCCGAGGAAGGGCTGGACGAGCTGAGGGAGATGACCACGGGGAAGTATGCCGGAGTAGGTGCGGTGATCCGTTATTTTAAGAAGGAAGACCACGTGATGGTGGTGGAGCCTTTGGAGGACAGTCCGGCCCTGGAGGCCGGTGTGAAGGCGGGCGACCTTATTCTGGCCATCGACGGTGAAAGCATGAAGGGCAAGAACACCCAGGAAGTGAGCGACCATTTGCGCGGTGATGCCGGGTCGGCCTTTGAACTGACGGTGAAGCGGGCCGGGTCGGAACACCCGTTGACCTTCAAGATCACGCGGCGTAACATCGCGATGCCGGCCGTGCCTTATTATGGCATGGTGGCAGACAGTGTGGGCTATATCTATTTTAATCGCTTTGTGGATGGTTGTTCGCGGGATGTCCGTCGTGCGGTGGTAGATCTGAAGGACCGGGGCGCTAAAGCCTTGGTGATGGATTTGCGGGGTAATCCCGGCGGTTTGTTGCAGGAGGCGGTGGAAGTGGCCAATTTGTTCCTTCCGAGAGGAAAGAAGGTGGTCTATACGAAAGGCAAGCTGGCTTCGGTGAACACGGAATATTACACGGAAAAGGAGCCTTTGGACCTGAACATACCTTTGGCGGTGTTGGTAGACGGGGGGACGGCTTCTTCCGCAGAGATTATCTCCGGCGCATGGCAGGATCTTGACCGTGCGGTCATTGTGGGACGGCGCACGTACGGGAAGGGATTGGTGCAGATGTTGCGCGAGTTGCCCTATCATGGAAGCCTGAAAGTCACGACGAGCCGTTATTATATACCCAGCGGGAGATGCATCCAGGCTTATGACTACCGTCATTTGAATCCCGACGGGTCGGCCGGCACCGTGCCCGATAGCCTGACCCGCGTGTTCAAGACCGCAGGGGGGCGCGAAGTGAGAGACGGGGGCGGCATCAAGCCCGACGTGGTGATTGTGCCCGACAGCCTGCCTACGGTGGTGTATGACGTGGCGGCCTCCGACGTGATGCTGGAATACGTCAACAAGTTTGCAAGCGAGCATTCCGGAATCGCTTCTCCCGAGGCGTTTGCTTTGTCTGATGAAGATTATTCGGACTTTGTCCGTATGGTGTCGGAAAGTGATTTTTCCTATAAGCGCCGCACGGAGGATGTGATGAAACTTCTTGAGAGCGCGGCGCGTTTCGAAGGGTGTTATGAGGAGGCAAAAGCGGAATTCGAGGCTTTGGCCCAAAAAATGACGGGCGACGTGGGGGCCGACCTGGAACGGCCGAAGAATAAAAAGGAGATCAAGGCGATCCTGGAGAATGACATCGTGAGCCGTTATTATTTCCGCAGTGGCGCCATACGCCAGCAATTGAAGGACGACAAGGACTTGAAGTCTGCGTTGGAAATCTTGGCGGACAAGCAACGGTATGAACAATTATTGAAACCAACCGAGAAATGAAAGAACGCAGAAGAAATCCCAATAAGGGCATTATGTTGGGCATCATGGCCATGGCGATAGTCGTGCTGGCGGTGGTGGTCGTGTTTTGGCTGTGGTGTTTTCCCGACGGGGCGCGTGAAGCAGGCGGCGGGCAGATGCATTATCGCGTGGTGCTGGCCGAAGGCTTCCGGGCGGACAGCATCTTGCTTCAGGTGAACGACAGCGTGGTGTGGGCCCAAAGGGTGGAGGCCGATTCCGTGGAGGTGCCACTGGCCGTGTCGGGAGAAGGGGGGCTGTTGATGGTCGTTCGGCCGGAAGCCGATTGGGTTAACACTTTCGAATTGCCTCGTGAAGGAGGGCGGCTGGTGTTGCGAAAACGTGACGGAATGGTGGAAATGGACGCTTTTTAAGTCCATTGCCATATGGATGGGAAAAAATGGCAGGACTTTTTTTGGAAAGTAAGTCGATTTTACCTAACTTTGCAGTGTAATGATGAAAGTGAGGGGCTTGATTGAGCTCCTCACTTTGCATTTAATAGTTAGTGTGTACGCATGATAGAAAAGAACATTGTTGAAAATTTGGTGGAAGAGTGGCTGCAAGGCAAAGATTACTTCCTGGTAGATGTCTCCGTGAGTCCGGACGACCGCATCGTCGTGGAAATAGATCATGCCGAAGGGGTGTGGATAGAAGATTGTGTGGACTTGAGCCGTTTCATAGAGAGCCGGCTGAGCCGTGAAGAAGAGGACTACGAGTTGGAAGTGGGCAGTGCCGGGATCGGGCAGCCGTTCAAAGTGTTGCAACAGTATGTGAACCACGTCGGGCGCGAAGTGGAAGTGCTCACGAAGGACGGGCGAAAGTTGCGTGGCGTATTGGCCGCTGCCGATGCGGATCATTTTGATTTGGCCGTCAGGCAGAAGAAAAAGACAGAAGGGGAAAAACGCCCGAAATGGGTGGAAGAGACAATGCCTTTTCGTTATGACGAGGTGAAATATACAAAATACTCAATAAGTTTTAAATAGAATCATGGCAAAAAAAGCAGAAACCATCAGTTTGATAGACACGTTTGCGGAGTTTAAGGAGACGAAGAACATCGATCGCGCCACGCTGGTGAGCGTGTTGGAAGAGAGCTTCCGCAGCGTCATTGCCAAGATGTTTGGCTCGGATGAGAACTATGATGTGATTGTGAATCCCGATAAGGGCGATTTCGAGATATATCGTAACCGCACGGTTGTGGCCGACGGGGAAGTGCAGGATGACAACCGCGAGATCAGCTTGACCGATGCAAGGCAGATTGACGGCGATTATGAAATCGGCGAAGAGGTGAGCGAAAGCGTGGACTTTGCTAAGTTCGGACGCCGTGCGATTCTGACTTTGCGTCAGACGCTGGCCAGCAAAATCCTGGAATTGGAACACGATAGCTTGTATAATAAATATAAGGATCGCGTGGGCGAGATTGTCAGTGCCGAGGTCTACCAGGTGTGGAAGAAAGAGATGCTTTGTGTGGATGACGAGGGCAATGAATTGCTTTTGCCGAAGACAGAGCAGATTCCGTCGGATTTTTACCATAAGGGAGAGGCCGTGCGGGCTGTGGTAGCCCGCGTGGATAACACGAACAATAATCCTAAGATTATTTTGAGCCGTACGGCTCCCGAGTTCCTGCAACGGCTCTTGGAGGCTGAAGTCCCTGAAATCCATGACGGCCTGATTACGGTGCGCAAGATTGCCCGAATGCCGGGCGAGCGGGCGAAAATCGCCGTGGAAAGTTATGATGACCGCATAGATCCCGTGGGGGCGTGTGTGGGAGTGAAAGGCAGCCGTGTGCATGGCATCGTGCGGGAATTGCGCGGGGAGAACATTGATGTAATTAATTACACGCAGAATATTTCACTCTTCATCACTCGTGCGTTGAGCCCGGCAACGGTGAACAGCATCCGTGTCAATGAAGAGGAGCGCAAGGCTGAGGTCTTCCTTAATCCAGACCAGGTTTCTTTGGCTATCGGTAAGAATGGCTTGAATATCAAACTGGCAAGCATGCTCACTGAATATACCATAGATGTGTTCCGCGAAGTTGAAGGCGGAGGGGAGGAAGAGGATGATATTTATCTGGATGAGTTCGCCGGCGATATTGACCCGTGGGTGATTGACGCCTTGAAGGGGATCGGCATGGAAACCGCCAAGGACGTGTTGGGCGCGCCACGAGACATGCTGGTTTCACGGGCCGACTTGGAAGAGGAGACTGTGGATGATGTATTAAGGATTTTGAGGGAAGAGTTTGAGGAAGAATAATAGCGCGTATGAGTATAAGACTGAATAAAGTAACAAAAGAATGCAACGTAGGGTTGCAGACGGCTGTGGAATTCCTGCAGAAAAAGGGTTTCAAGGACGTGGAAGCCAACCCCAACACCAAGATTACCGACGAGCAATACCAAATGCTTGTCGCGGAGTTCAAAAAGGACAAGGGGCTGAGGGATGACGCGGATGTCATCAGCCGCAAGCGGCAACACAAAGAGAAGAAAGTCACCATAGCTTTGCCAGAGGAAAAGCCCATGGAAATTAAGACTGCATCTGAAATGAGGGCCGAAGCCCGCCCGAAAATTATAGGGAAAATAGATTTGGACAACCCGGGGCGTAAGCCAGTCGATGTTCAGGGCAATGCCGGCAAACCGGCTGAGGCAAAGAATCCGCAGCCGGTTCAGGCGGCTAAGGCTGAAACTCAGGCTCCTGCAGAGGAGGCGCAAACCGCCGGGAGTCTGGCGGACGTTGCGCCGGCAAAGAAGGAATCCATCGGGACCGAGGAGGATGGCGTGTTCCGCCTGAATCACACGGGGCCGATGATGCCGCAATTGAAGGTGAAAGGGCATATTGACTTGGAAAGCCTGAATCAATCCACGCGCCCGAAGAAAAAGACAAAGGAGGAAAAGCGCAAGGAGCGGGAGGAAAAAAACCGCCAGGTGCAACAGGAACGTGCCCGCCAGGGAGGAGCACAAGCCTCTTCTTCTGAGGGGGGAAAGAAAAAACCGCGTGTGCGCATCGGAAAGGAACGTGTCGACGTGAATGCCGTGGCCGGACAGCAACAAGGCGGCAAGCGGAAAGACAATGCGCCAAACGGAAACAATGCTGGCGGAGGGAAGCACGGGAAGGGCAAGAATCGCCCGCAACAACCTGTGCGGAACGAGGTTTCTGACGAGGATGTAGCTAAGCAGGTAAAAGAAACGTTGGCGCGGTTGACCAATAAGACCAAGGCCAGCAAGAGCGCGAAATACCGAAAGGAGAAGCGCGAAAGCGTGCGTGCTTCCTTGGAAGAGCAGCGTGAAGAGAAAGCAGCAGAGAGCAAGGTGCTGAAACTGACGGAATTCGTGACGGCCAATGAATTGGCTGCGATGATGAATGTGCCTGTTACGGATGTGATCAGCACTTGTATGAGTGTGGGTATCATGGTGTCGATCAACCAGCGTATGGATGCTGAAACGATAAATCTCGTGGCTGAAGAGTTCGGTTTTAAAACGGAATATGTCAGCGCGGAAGTTTCTGAAGCGGTCAATGAGGAGGAAGACGATGAAGAGGATTTGGTGCCCCGTGCCCCGATTGTGACGGTAATGGGTCACGTAGACCATGGAAAAACTTCTTTGCTTGATTATATCCGTAAGACGAATGTCATTGCGGGTGAGGCGGGAGGTATTACCCAACATATTGGCGCCTATAATGTGACGTTGGAAGACGGACGCCATATCACCTTCCTGGATACGCCCGGACACGAGGCTTTCACGGCCATGCGCGCCCGTGGGGCACAGGTGACAGATATTGCGATTATCATCATCGCGGCTGATGATGACATTATGCCGCAGACGAAAGAAGCTATCAATCATGCCATGGCGGCGAATGTGCCCATTGTGTTCGCCATTAATAAAATAGATAAGCCCGGCGCAAATCCCGATAAGATCAAGGAAGGCCTGGCTCAGATGAACTATCTCGTGGAGGAATGGGGCGGAAAATATCAGAGCCAGGATATTTCGGCGAAGAAAGGCATCGGCGTGGAGGAGTTGCTGGAGAAGGTCTTGCTCGAAGCCGAGATGCTCGACCTCAAGGCCAATCCGAACCGCAAGGCGACAGGATCCATCATTGAGTCGTCTTTGGACAAGGGACGCGGCTATGTGGCGACGGTATTGGTCTCTAACGGCACGTTGCGTGTGGGGGACATTGTGCTTGCCGGAACGAATTATGGCCGTGTGAAGGCGATGTTCAATGAACGGAATCAGCGTGTGAAGGAAATCGGACCGGCAGAAGCCGCAACAATATTGGGCTTGAACGGCGCACCTACGGCTGGCGACACGTTCCATGTGATGCAGACGGAACAAGAAGCGCGAGAGATTGCCAATAAGCGTGAGCAATTGCAGCGCGAACAGGGATTGCGCACGCAGAAGATTTTGACGCTTGATGAAGTGGGCCGGCGCATCGCCTTGGGCGGATTCCAAGAATTGAATGTGATCGTGAAGGGGGATGTGGATGGTTCTATTGAGGCCTTGAGCGACTCGTTGATCAAACTTTCTACCGAGAAGATTGCCGTGAATGTCATTCATAAGGCGGTCGGTCAGATCTCGGAAAGCGATGTGGCATTGGCGGCAGCTTCGCAAGCCATTATTATTGGTTTCCAAGTCCGTCCGTCGGCTACGGCGCGGAAAATGGCCGAACAGCAGGGCGTGGACATCCGGCTCTATTCTATCATTTATGACGCGATAGAAGAGGTGAAGGCGGCGATGGAAGGCATGTTGGCGCCCGAAGTGAAGGAGGAAGTGACCGCTACGCTCGAAGTGCGCCAGGTTTATCATATCAGCAAGGTCGGTACGGTGGCCGGTGCTTATGTGGCCGACGGCAAGGTGCAACGCACCAACAAGGCGCGTGTCATCCGCGATGGCATTGTGGTACATACCGGTGCGATCAATGACCTGAAGCGTTTCAAGGACGATGTGAAGGAAGTGGGCACGAACTTTGAGTGTGGCATCAGTCTGGTGAACTACAACGATTTGCGTGAAGGCGATTTGATAGAGACTTACCAGGAAGTGGAAGTAAAGGCCAAGCTTTAGTCCGAAGATCGTATGAACGTGCTGGATGTGATAGTGCTTGGCGTATTGGTGGCTGGAATCGTGAAGGGCTGGACGAGCGGGTTCTTGCGGCAGGTGGCTTCCGTTTCGGGGTTCTTTGTCGGGCTGTTGGCGGCATTCCTGCTCTATTCTGCGGTAGGCGATTGGTTGGCTCCTCGTGTGGGCAGTAGTGTGCCGGTGGGGCGGATGTTGGCCTTTGTCCTGCTTTGGATAGGTGTCCCGGTGGCTTTGTCTTTTCTGGCACATTTGCTGACTCGTGCGATACAGAGTGTCAATTTGGGCGGTTTGAACCGATTCGGGGGAGCCTGCTTGTGCGCGCTGAAGTATGTGGTGTTTTTGAGTTGCCTGCTGAATGTGCTTGCCATTGTCCGCCTGGTTCCGGGGGAGATGGTGAGCGGTTCCCGCCTCTATTCGCCAGTGTGTGCCATTTCGGGCAAGATGTTTGAAGTGTGCATGCCGCATGTCGTCCGTGTCGTGGATGGGGTTATTTCCCCTTTTACAGATGATAAAACGGCAGACAGGTAGCCCTTGACCGAATAATGTAATTCGACGAAGGCGGGAATGCGAACATGACGAAAGTGGTGTGGCATTCCTTCCTTTGGCTATAAAGACAGAAATGAAAGAGAAAGAAATAAAGAAGGAGACGGTGGGAAACGCGGAGGAGAAGAACCGTTTTGTGCGCGAAGTGGCGCAGAAAAAATACGAGTATGGCTTTACCACCGACGTGCAGACGGAAATTATCGACCGTGGCTTGGACGAGGATGTAGTCAGGCTTATTTCGGCTAAGAAGGAAGAGCCGGACTGGCTGTTGGAATTCCGCTTGAAGGCTTTCAACTATTGGCAGACGCAGCAGCAACCCTCGTGGGGGCATCTGACGTTGCCGGAGATAGATTATCAGGCTATTTCTTATTATGCCGATCCTACGAAAGGCATGAAAAAAGACGGGCCGAAGAGCTTGGATGAGATTGATCCGGAATTGATGAAAACGTTTGACAAGTTGGGCATACCGTTGGAAGAGCGGTTGGCATTGAGTGGCACGGCTGTGGATGCGGTGATGGACTCCGTGTCCGTGAAAACGACCTTCAAGGAAAAGTTGTCTGAACGGGGCATCATCTTCTGTTCCATCAGTGAGGCAGTGCGGGAATATCCTGATTTGGTGCGGCAGTATCTGGGTTCCGTGGTACCTTACCGCGACAATTATTTTGCGGCGTTGAATTCGGCCGTGTTCAGTGATGGGTCGTTCGTCTATATTCCTAAGGGGGTGCGATGTCCTATGGAACTTTCCACTTATTTCCGCATCAATGCCCGAAACACCGGGCAGTTTGAACGTACGCTTATTGTGTGTGACGACGGCGGTTATGTGTCTTATCTTGAAGGATGCACGGCTCCGATGCGTGATGAAAACCAGTTGCATGCGGCTATTGTGGAAATAGTGGTGAATGAAAATGCCGAAGTGAAATATAGTACAGTGCAGAATTGGTACCCCGGCGACGCGGAAGGCAAGGGCGGGGTGCTGAACTTGGTGACCAAGCGCGGTCATTTGCGCGGAGCGAACAGCAAGTTGTCATGGACGCAGGTGGAGACGGGATCGGCCATCACGTGGAAATATCCCAGTTGCATCCTTTCCGGTGACAATTCACAGGCTGAGTTTTACAGCGTGGCAGTGACCAACAACTATCAGCAGGCAGATACAGGCACGAAGATGATCCATTTGGGGCGCAATACGAAAAGCACGATTATCAGCAAGGGTATTTCTGCCGGGAAGAGTCAGAATTCCTATCGCGGATTGGTGCGTGTGGCACCGAGGGCCGATGGTGCGCGCAATTATAGCTCGTGTGATTCCTTGCTTCTGGGGAGCGATTGTGGCGCACACACTTTCCCTTATATGGATGTGCGCAACGACACGGCTATTGTGGAACATGAGGCTACCACTTCGAAGATTTCCGAAGAACAGCTATTTTATTGTAACCAGCGCGGCATACCTACGGAGGAAGCTGTGGGGCTGATTGTAAATGGATACGCGAAAGACGTGATCAACAAATTGCCGATGGAGTTTGCCGTAGAGGCGCAGAAACTTCTGAATGTGTCATTGGAAGGCACTGTCGGCTAAAAAAACAGTAAAGAAAGGACGTGAGAGATGTTAGAGATAAAAGATTTGCATGCTTGTATTAACGGCAAAGAGATTTTGAAAGGCATCAACCTGACTGTGAATGCGGGAGAAATCCATGCGCTGATGGGGCAGAATGGAGCGGGAAAGAGCACGCTAAGCAATGTGCTGGTGGGCAATCCGGCTTATGAGGTAACGCACGGTAGCGTGACCTTTAACGGTAAGGACCTTTTGGCCATGAAGCCGGAGGAACGGGCACACGAAGGGCTTTTCCTGTCGTTCCAGCAGCCGGTGGAGATCCCGGGTGTTTCGATGGTTAACTTCATGCGTGCGGCGGTGAATGCCAAGCGGAAGTATAAGGGTTTGGAGCCGATGGGCGCGGGGGATTTCCTGAAGATGATGCGTGAGAAACGGAAAATTGTGGAGTTGGACAGCAAGTTGGCCAATCGCTCGGTGAATGAGGGATTCAGTGGCGGCGAGAAGAAGCGCAACGAAATCTTCCAGATGGCCATGCTTGAACCCACGTTGAGCATTCTCGACGAGACAGATTCCGGGTTGGACGTAGATGCACTCCGGATCGTGGCCGAAGGCTTCAACAAACTTCGTACGCCTGAGACATCCGCATTGGTTATCACGCATTATCAAAGGCTTTTGGATTATCTGAAACCCGATGTGGTGCATGTGTTGATGGACGGGCGTATTGTGAAAACCGGCGGTCCGGATTTGGCCGTGGAGATAGAAAAACGGGGTTTCGATTGGATTAAAGCAGAGGCTGAAGCCGACTGAAAGGAGAAGAAAGCATGAAGAGCGAACAGCAATATATTGATTTGTTCACCGCAAACCGGAGTCTGATAGACCGGGGTGGCGCAGAAATCATGAATGCTTGCCGGGAAAAGGCTTTGGCTGATTTTGCCCGGCAGGGATTTCCGTCACAGAAGGTGGAGCGTTATAAATACACGGATGTGAATGCCGCTTTTGCGCCTGACTATGGGGTGAACCTTTCCCGCTTGGAGTTTGCTGTGAATCCTTATGAGGCGTTTCGCTGTGATGTCCCTAATCTGAGCACTTCCCTTTATTTCGTGGTGAATGACACTTTTTGGGAGAAGTCGCTTCCGACGGCTACTTTGCCCGAGGGGGTGGCCGTGTGCTCATTGAGGCAGGCGGCGGAGGCCTTTCCGGCACAGGTGGCGGAATGTTATGCCCGGCTGGCCCGTACGGAAAAGGACTCCATTAACGCCTTGAATACCATGTTGGTTCAGGACGGTCTTTTCGTATATGTGCCCAAAGGAGTAGCTGTGGAACGCACCATTCAGATTGTCAATCTCCTGCGTGCCGATGTCGACCTGATGGTCAACCGTCGGGTATTGGTTGTGCTGGAGGACGGGGCGCAGGCCCGTCTGCTTTTTTGTGACCATGCGATGGACGACCGCGATTTCCTAACCACGCAGGTCGTGGAGGTTTTTGCCGGAGAAAACTCTAACCTGGAACTTTACGAATTGGAGGAAACGCATGTGAAGAACCGTCGTTTCAGTAACATGTATGTCGATTTGCAGCGTGGCAGTGCTGTGAGTCTTTATAATTTTACGTTGCATAATGGCTTGACCCGCAATCGTACGGATGTGACGCTTTCCGGTGAAGGAGCCGAGGTCGGTCTTTATGGCGGAGTGATTGCCGACAAGGAACAACGTGTTGACAATAATACGCTTATCGACCATCGGGCCGGGCATTGCACGAGCCGTCAGCTTTATAAGTATGTGATGGACGGCCGTTCGGTGGGGGCTTTTGCCGGGCGTGTGTTAGTGCGCCATGGTGCGCAGCATACCGTGTCGGAAGAACGCAATGCGAACCTTTGTGCCACGAGCGAGGCGAGGATGTATGCCCAACCCATGTTGGAAATCTATGCCGATGATGTGAAATGCAGTCATGGTTCCACTGTGGGCCAACTCAATGAGCAGGCTTTATTTTACATGCAGCAACGTGGCATCAGCCGCGAGGAGGCTCAGATGTTGCTGAAATTCGCTTTTGCGGGCGAAGTCATTGATGCCATAGTCCTGGAAGCGCTGCGCGACCGCTTGCGCCATCTGGTGGAGAAGCGTTTTAGGGGTGAATTGAGCCGTTGTTCGGGCTGTGGCCTTTGCAAGTAGGATTGATAGAAAAGGAGAGAAGGACATGTATGATGTAGATGAAATCAGGAAAGATTTTCCCATCTTGGGACGAAAAGTGTATGGCCGTCCGTTGGTCTATCTTGACAATGCCGCCACGGTGCAGAAACCACGTTCCGTGGTGGAAGCCATGTCGGACGAATACTACAACGTGAATGCCAATGTTCATCGCGGGGTGCATTTCCTTTCACAACAAGCCACGGAACTCCACGAAGCCGCCCGTGAGACGGTGCGTCGGTTCCTGAATGCCCGTAGCACGGCAGAGGTCATTTTTACACGCGGGACGACGGAGAGTATCAATCTCGTGGCTGCTTGCTTCGGGGAGGCTTTCATGCGTGAGGGCGACGAAGTGATCGTGAGCGAGATGGAGCACCATGCCAATATCGTAAGCTGGCAGCTTTTGCAGGCGCGTAAGGGGATTAAGATCAGGGTGATTCCCGTGGATGGGAGGGGAGAGTTGCGGATGGATGAATTCGAACGGCTTTTTAACGAACATACACGCATTGTGAGCGTGACGCACGTGAGCAATGTGTTGGGCACGGTGAATCCGGTGCGTCGCATCGTGGAGGTCGCTCATGCGCATGGCGTGCCGGTGCTGATAGACGGAGCGCAGAGCACTCCCCATTTCTCAGTGGATGTCCAGGCGCTCGACTGCGACTTCTTTGCTTTTAGCGGCCATAAAGTCTATGGCCCTACGGGTATTGGTGTATTGTATGGGAAAGAAAATTGGCTCGATCGCCTGCCTCCTTACATGGGCGGTGGGGAAATGATCGGCCACGTGTCATTCGAACACACGACATTTGCAGAATTGCCTCTGAAGTTCGAGGCCGGTACGCCGGATTATGTAGCCAGTACCGGACTTGCCCGTGCGCTGGACTATGTGTCACACTTGGGGTTGGATGCCATCCAGTCCCATGAACGTGGCTTGACGCGGTATGCGCTCGACGGTTTACGGCAGATTTCCGGCATGCGCATTTTGGGCGAGGCGGACGACCATGACGCGGTGGTATCCTTTCTCGTGGGGCATATCCATCATCTGGACATGGGAACCCTTCTCGACCGTCTGGGCATAGCTGTGCGCACAGGCCACCACTGTGCCGAACCGCTTATGCGCCGTTTCGGTGTGGAGGGCACGGTGCGTGCCTCCTTCGCCCTCTACAACACACGGCAGGAAGTCGACACCTTGGTGGCAGGCATCGCGCGCGTGGCGCAGATGTTCTGACCCTTCTTGTCCCAATGAGGGGGCAAGTAGGTATTTGGAAGAGCTGATAAAAAAAGAGTGGGACTTTCAGTTCCACTCTTCCCAAGCATATAAATCTTTTCCTTCGTGTGCCAGGTCATAGAGCGCCTCGCGTGCCTCTTCCTCTGTGGAGCCATAGGCGTAGCACGAGGGGTTATGTAGTTGATAGGCCAGAAAGCCGTCCAAAGTTTCTTCAATGCGGTAAGAAATTTGTGTGTCCATACGTTCTTTGTGTTTCCTGTACGTGGGCAAAGGTAGCCCCTTTTTGTTTCAAAGTTGTGAAAAGGGTGATAAAATCCGTTTTCTTTTTCATTTGATTGCGGTATGACTCTTTCCGGGGACTTTTTCAGCTCCTTCTTGTCCGTTCATTTCTTTCCCCTCTGTCTGTAAGTTGTTAAGAAAACCTTTTTTGCTTGGCTTGTGAATTGTTTTTCCGGATTCTTCCGACTATGATAAATTGAAACGGCAGAATTTGTTCTTTTTTCATTTATAAGTAAATCAAGAGAATATGGCCGGCTTACTTTTTGATAGAAAGGCAAAGTCCTTTATTCCTTTGTTTTCAGTTGGATAGCCGTTCCTTTTTGGTGGGGTCTCTGTCATTTTGTCTATTGAATGGCGTTTTTTGCCAACATTCCCTTGCCTGATTCAGGGAAAAAACCTATCTTTGTGTCAGTTATAGCTGATTCTTTGAAAAGAGATATATTTAAGTGTATTTATTTTTTTAAAACAGGAACTAAAAAAATGAAAAGAAGAAGTTTGTTGTCGCTCTTGTTGTGCGTTGGCTTGGGCTTGCCTGTGGTTGCGCAGCAGACCGTAACCATCAAAGGAAAGGTGAAATTTATCGATGAAGGGTTCAAGATGACGGTGTACCAGCGCGAGGGCACGAAAAACAAGGTCTTGGCTGAGGCACCGGTGAACGCCGATGGCACGTATGAAGTGAAAGTGCCGGTGGCAGAGCCGGGCGAGGCCACGGTGGACTGCGGAAAATGGCAGTCGGTGCGGGTGTGGCTGGAAGATGAGAACATGGACATTGACTTCCGCGGCCTGGACACGGCGCGGGTGAAGATCAAGAATCCCCCCTATGTATATATAAAAGGTGGCAAAAACAACGATTTGATGAACCTGATCAACTTCGAGGCTTACCGCAACTACCAGATGATGATCGCCATTTCTCAGGGGGTCTACCGCGCGGGCATCGAGGATGCAAAGGCGAAACAGGAACTTTCCATGGGGCTTTATGACGCGTCTGGCGAAAACACGCGGGCACACATGCGTTATTTCGTGGAGCATTTTACGGATCGCAACAGCGTGATGGTGGCCATCAAGAGCTTGGGCGAGAGCGAACCGGAATTGGTGGATGCTGCTTTGAAGCAGTTGGAGTCTTCTTCCGCTACGGGCAAGCAGCTTGTGGCTGACTACCGGAAAGAGTCTGCCGCGGCAAAGGAGGCCCGGGAACGGATGAAGGAAGGCAATCCGGCACCGGCTTTCAGTTTCCAGATGGCGAATGGCAAGAAAGGCTCGTTGGCAGACTATAAGGGCAAGGTGCTCGTGCTTGATTTCTGGGCCAGCTGGTGTGGCCCCTGCCGCCAGGAGATTCCCAACATGAAGAAATATTATGAGGAATTCAAGGGAAAGGACGTGGAGTTCCTGAGCGTGTCCATCGATGCCGACAAAAAAGCATGGGAAAAGGCGCGTGGCGAAGAGAACATGGCTTGGCCGCAAGGCTGGGTGGCTGATGGCGGAAAGGCCGTGATGAGCACCTATCAGTTCGGTGGCATTCCTTTCATCCTGGTGATTGACAAGGACGGCAATATCTATAAGAAGCAGGTGCGCGGCGAAGCCATCAAAAAAGCAGTGGAAGACGCGCTTTCCGGTAAGAAGGCTCAGGCGCCCAAGAGCATCGGCGTGATGATGATGGGAGCCTCCATGTGACAAAAAGACGTATGTTTGTTTCACTATAAAGATTTGAAGAGATGAAGAAAAGTTTTTGGATTTTGGGTGCGGTTGCTTTGTGTGGCGCCGCATTTACGGCCTGCGACGACGAAGATGAAGGCGGGCAGGCCGCTGTGGGTATCTTGAGTGCCACGGTGACACCGGCGGGCAGCGCGATTTCTTACACGTGCGAACCCACTGGTACGGTTCTGGAAAACCGGGACAGCGTGCGTTGGGATGTGTCGGATGCGGCCTTGGCCAATGCCCGGATTTCGGTGAGAACGACGATAGGCTGCACGGCTTACTACAACGGCCAGCCCATTTCTGCGGATAGCACAGTGATCGACGTGACAGCCCCGGTGACGTTGCAGGTGAGCAACGATGCCACAGGCGCATCGGCTACTTATACGTTGAAGGTGGTGCGTGCCACGACGGCTTCGGGCGAGGCCATGATCCTGCAGGCCTCTTCGTTCCAAGGTTTCCCGGCAGCTTCTTCGCTCATTGACTGGGACATGGCCTATTTCAATGACAAGTTCTATGCCATCGTGACTTCGTTGGACGGTGAAATGGAAAATTATCAGCTGTTCTCGTCCTTGGACGGCCTGAACTGGCAGGAAGTGGCCTATCAGACCTCTTTGGCGGGCACGTCTGTGCCTGATTCGGTCGGCGGATATGTCATCGGCGGTGAAGGTGCCCGTCTGGCTGTGTTCAAGGATAAGATGTACGTGTTGGGCGGTGCCCGCACGAAAGGTGCCGACAAGTATGGCAATGCAGCGGAAATGTCTGCAGGCTGGACTGGCCCGAGTCCTTCGTTGAGCGTTTGGCGTTCCTATTCGACTTCGGATGGTGTGACCTTCGAATGCGACACGGTGGGCATGACTTATAGTGTCGTGGGCGACACGGTGACCCGTCCGTATTCGCAGTTGGCTTGCACGGCGATGAGTGTGGCTGAACTGGATGGCAAACTTTATATGAAGAGCGGTTTTGTTCCGGTTTTCGGAAGCTGGCAAAGTTCCCAGACTTATGCTTACACGGAGAACGGAAAGGATTGGAACGGCCTGAATCCCGAAGCAGTGGACAACCGGAATGTGAAAGGTATGCTTTGCGATGCCTTCTTCTCGTTCAAAGGCAAGTTGTGGGTCATCGGTGGTTTCACGAACTTCATCAGTGCCAATTGGATGACCAATTCGATCTACTCTTCCGAGGATGGCGTGAACTGGCAACTGGAAGGCACCCTGCCTGAGAACATGACGAACCTGTTCGGCATGAAAGTCGTGGCCGGTGAGAATGTGGCTTACATGTTCGGTGGAGAAACCTTTGGCGAAGGCGGCAATGAGTTTGCGGCCAATCAGATTTTCCGCTCTGAAGATGGCGTGAACTGGGAAGCCGTAGAAATGCCGGCCGGATTCACGTCGCGTCGCAACGCACGCGGCACATTGGTGGGCAACCAGGCTTGGCTCTTTGGCGGCAATGCTTCCAACGCTTCGGGCAACTATGCTTATCCGGCTGATGGCGACGAGTATGTTTACGACACTTGGACGGTGTTGTTGCAGTAATATGAAATAATTGTTTGATGCAGAAGGCTTTTGCACCCGTTCTTAGGAGTAGAAGTCTTCTGCTTTTTTTAATAAGGTACATGAAGATTAGATTGTTTATAGGAATGGCCCTCTTGTGGCTGGCCCTGCCTGCATGGGCACAGCAACGCACGATTCGCGGCCGGGTGGTGGACCAGAACGGCCAGCCGGTGGCTTCCGTGCTGGTCAACGTGAAGGGCACCAACCGGGCGGTCAGCACGGGCGAGGATGGTACATACCAGATTGAGGCGAAGAAAGGCGACGTGTTGGCTTTCTCGCTGATCGGTTTCGACAAGGCTTCCGTGACAGTGGGCGACCGCGCCGAAGTGAACCTCACGATGCGCGAGAGCGAGGCTTTCAAGATGAGCGACGTGGTGGTCGTGGGCTACAGCAAGGTGGAACGGCGCGACCTGACCGGTTCCGTCTCTTCCGTGAAGCCCAAGGACGACATCGGTTTCCAGACCGTGGACCAGATGCTGCAGGGCGCGGCTCCCGGCGTGTACATGTCCAACTCTTCCGGAGCATTAGGCGGGGCGAACGTGTTGACTATCAGAGGCATCAGTTCCATCATGGGCGACAACAACCCGCTCTATGTCATTGACGGGGTGCCCGTGTATAGCACCGACCGCGACAACAATTCCCTCAGCAACTCGGGCGGTTCCGTGCCGGGGTCGTCCATCGGCGGCAACCAGGTGGGTGGCGGATCTTTGGACTATAACTATGATTTGAAGTATTCTTTTGAGAAGAACCCGCTGGCCACGTTGAATCCGGAGGACATTGAGTCCATTGAAATCCTGAAGGACGCTTTTGCCACAGCCATTTATGGCTCGCGCGGCGCGGCGGGGGTCATCCTGATTACCACGAAGAAGGGCAGCCGTGACAAGACGCGCATCAATGTGGGCTATACGTTGAGCCTCGACCGCCCGATGGGTAAGTTGGACTTGTTGGACGGGAACCAGTATTCCATGGTGTATAACCAGTATTACAACACGTCGGACTATTCGCGTTCCACAGCCAACACCGACTGGCTCGACGCGGTGACGCGCACGGCGGTGAGCAACAGCGTGTCGGCCTCCGTCTCCGGCGGGGCGGGGCGTTCCACGTATTTCGTGAGCCTTTCTTATGACGACAACGAGTCTTACATTATCAACAACGACATGCAGCGGTTTTCCGCCCGTCTGAACCTGAACGCGGAACTGAACAAGTACCTGGACATGGGGCTGAACGTGTCGCTTTCGCGCCTGAACAACAACGCGCTGGCGGCCAGCGAGATTTATTCCGCCGCGTTGAAGAAGGCCCCCAACTTGCCCATCTATGGCGACGACGGAGAATATTACTACGGCTATGCGCCCAACCCGAAAGGCGATCCCGAGGCGTACAATCCCGTGGCGATGGCCTACATCAACGACGAAGGGGTGGAAGACACCCGCGTGGTGGGCAACGGTTATCTGGAATACAAGCCCGCCGACTGGATTTCCCTGCGGAGCGAAGTGGGCACGGACATTTATAACACGTTCTCCAACATCCGCAAAGGCAACCTTCCCGAAGGCCTGACCGGCGTGACCGGCAACAAGGCGCAGGAGACCACGAAGCTGAACTACAAGATTGTCGTGAACAACCTCATCAACGTGAACAAGGTGTTCGGCGACCATTTCCTGCAGGGCGTGCTGGGACAGAGCTACGAATACACCCGCGAGCGGTACAACTCCGTGGCGGGAAGCGACTTTTTCAGCCCCGAACTGAACGGCGTGGGGGCGGCGCAGACCACGCGGGTGGCCGGTGCCTACATGCAGCAGTCGGCCTTGTTCTCTGCTTTCGCGCGCATCAACTACCAGTGGAAGTTCCGCTACATGGCGGGTGTGACCTACCGTCTCGACGGCTCTTCGCGTTTCAACCGCGAGCACCGCTATCTGAGCACCCCTTCGTTCTCGTTGGGCTGGCGCATGTCGCAAGAGAATTTCATCAAGAACAACCTGCCTTTCGTGAACGACCTGAAGCTCCGCGGTTCAGTGGGCTTGTCGAGTAAGGACGGCAACAACAGCTACTACGGGGCGCAGGCCGTGTATGAGCTGAACACGCTGACCACCTACGGCGGGCACAATTACCTGCAAATGTCGCAGCCGGGCAACGAGAACCTGGATTGGGAGCGCACGGTGACCTACGACGCGGGGCTGGACCTGGCCATGTTCAACGACCGGGTGAAGGTGACGCTGGACTATTACTACAAGAAGACCACGAACATGCTCTTCTCTTCCGACTTGCCCCTCTACACAGGCTACACGAAAGAGAACCAGAACATCGCGGACATGATGAACCAAGGCTTCGAGTTGCAGTTGGTGACGATGAACATGCAGCGTCCGGACTTCCAGTGGCAGACCATCCTGAACCTCTCGCGCTCGACCAACAAGATCCTGCGCCTGAACTTCGAAGGCAACCAGCTGGATCAGGCCAACAGCTCCTACAAGTACTATGCCGTGGGCTATCCCGTGGCGCAATGGTATCTGCACAAGTGGGCGGGCGTGGACCCGCAGACGGGAGACCCGTTGTGGCAGTATGCGGACGGCTCGCTGTCCACCACGCCCCCGGCGGCCAACAACGCCACGTCGCAGGCCAACAAGTTTGTCATGGGGACGGCCATGCCCGACTTGTACGGGTCAATGACGAATATCCTGACGTATAAGGATTTCGAACTGGACTTCATGTTCACCTTCTCGTTGGGCAGCCGCATGATGAACAGCACCCGGGCCAACTTGCTCACCTACACGCAGGACGATGCCAACAACCTTTCGTCCGAGATGATGTCGATGTGGCAGATGCCGGGGCAGCAGACCGACATTCCGAGGTTGGACAACAAGTCTATCATCGCGGGCTACGATTACACGGCCTCCATCACTTCCGACCGTTTCCTGGAGAACAACTCCTATTTGCGGTTGAAGACGTTGACCTTGTCTTATTCCCTTCCCCAAAAGGCATTGAAAAAGCTCAAGGTCATGAATCAGTTCAAGTTTTTCGTCACGTTGACCAACGTGTTCACCATCACCAAGTATTCCGGGCTTGACCCCGAGGTGAGCGCGTTCGGCTCGTCCGCGTTGGCGGCCGGCTACGACAACATGACGATGCCGCAGTCGCGGAGCTACCAGTTCGGCATACGTGCAAGTTTCTAAAAAGAGGAGGAGAAAGAAAAGCAATGAAAAAGAAATCAAGTTTGATAGGTTTGTGTTTCGGGGCTTGCCTTGCCCTCCTGTCGTGCGAGCTGGATTATGCGCCCGAGAACACCCTGGTGGATGAGAAAGTGTATAAGGACGAAGGCACGGCGGAAGCCGCGCTGATGGG
>CALUNJ010000048.1 GCA_944321975.1 uncultured Paraprevotella sp. | reverse complement strand
TATAATCCTTACCAGTATGAGGACCAGAACGCGAACGGTGTGCGCACGCGGCATATTTCCACGCGCCGTGCCTCGGGCCTCATACCTTTCTTATATAACACGGCCGACAGCATCTCGCTGGACTTCTCCCCCTATGCCATGACGGTGATGAAGGAATACTCCGACAGCGTGATGCTCTACATGAGCAATTACCGGCTGAGCGACAAGGACAAACTGATCGAGGCGGAGAACGCGGAAGACGTGGTGCGCATTTATGGCGCCACGGCGGAGCCGGAAGTGACCTGGTTCGACCGCGGGAACCATCGCGCCAGCGAAATAGAGAAGGACTGGACCAATGGCGTGTTGACCTTGAAGGTGCGCCACAATGGTCCGGTGGAAATCAGTGTCAAGTGTAAGGGCGATGCCACCGGGCGGCAGACCGAATGGACGCGGGCAAGCATCGAGGTGCCTGAACGCCCATCGGTCTATACCGACACGTTGCAGTATGAGGCTGAGTTCTTCGACCGCAAGAATATCGGGACTTGCCGCACGAACGGTTACAATTCCGGCCGCGACGGTTTTTATGGCCAAGGCTATGTGGAAATGGGCACCAACCGCTCGGCTTCCATCCGCGACACGGTGACTGTGCTGCGCGACGGGACTTATACCATCAGCGTGCGTTACCAGACCCCGCAGACCGCACGCATGTATCTGATTTCCAACGGCGACCGTCAGGCCATGACGTTTAGGAGCACGGGGAACGGCTGGCAGGAAATGGCCGTGGAGGCAGAATTGAAGGCCGGGGCAAACGAAGTGGAACTGAGGTTCGCGTCTTCTGCCGTGAATGTCGCGGTGGACTGCATGAAAATCAGCTGCGGCAATGCCAAAGTATATGATTTCGAGCATGACACGGCTGGTTCTCCCGCTGCCATGATGACCCTGTTGAGCGGTGAAGCGGGCGTGGTGGCCGTGGAGGGCGGCCAGGCTTTGCAGGCCACCGCAGGCGGCCAGGCCATTTTGGACTTGTTCCCCGTGGATGCCACGGATTACAGTGTGTCGTGGAAACTCTTGGAGGGCAATGTTGACATTTTGATGCGCGGCGGTTACTTGTTCCGTGTGAAGGACGGGAAGGTTTCGGTGGCCGTGGCCGAAAAGGGCCAGGACGGCGCGTTGTCGCTGACGAAGACACTGGGCGAGGCCGACAAAGCTGCCGGCATGACTGCTTTCCGTGCCACGTTGCTGGGCGACAAGTTGTACTTTGACGGTTCTGCCGACGGCACACAATGGAACAATCTGCTTTCGGTGGAGGACGGCACGTTTGCCGCAGGCGAGACCCGCTTGTGCTGGGAGGGAACCATGACGGTGGATGACATCCGCCTCTATCGCACGGGCATGACAGTGTCGCAGACCGATCTGGAGGATATCTCCATGACGTATGGCGGCGCGAACGCTGTAGTCCGCACGTTGGATCTCAATGCCACAGACCTTCTGGGCGATGTGGAACTGTCCATGAACGGCGAGGCTTTCGAGATGTCTTTGGATTCCGTGGAAGGCTATGCCGATGCGTTGTCCATCGCTGCAGCCGAATTGGAAAACGGCAAGACCGTGCGGGTGTTTATCCGCTTGAAGTCGGAAATGAAGATTGCGGACTACGAGGAAACGTTGTCTATCGCGACGAAGTACCAGGAAGGGCGCACTGTGAACCTTTTAGGTTCGGTGACTCCGGGCGTTTACACGACCTGCTATGATTTCGAGGGGGATGCGGTGGCTGCCGGTTCGAAGAATCCGCCGGCCGAAGGCATCACGATCGGCACGGGAAACCTTTGCACTGCCGGAGTGAGCAACTACACTGACGGCGACAACCGGGCGAGCAAGATGTTGCGGGCTTATTCCTCTCCGAGCTTGAATGGCACAGGTGTGCTGAACTTTGACAAGTTCACCCGCAAGGCCACTGATTATAGCGTGACGTGGCGTCAGGTCGTGACCGCCAATGCCAACCATAAGAACGGGGTCATCCTGCGTGGTGACACGACGATGATCGGCAACAACAGCCAAGGCTACACGCCGGGCATCATGGCGGGTTATTACATGAACGTGTATAACCATGGAGGTGTCACGGAGTTCCGCATCTACCGGTCCACGGATAGCCGTTCGCTCAACATGTTCAACAGCGCGACGACTTCTTTGTCGGTGAGCGTGGGACAGAGCGTGTGGTATCGTGCTTCGGTGTCGGGCACGTCGCGTGTGTCGCTCAGCATCGAGTATTCGACCGATGGAGGAAAGACTTGGATTACCGGTACGTCTACCACCGATGAAGGCGGTCAGTTCCAGTCGGGTGCCACGCAGTTCGTGTGGGGATTGGCGGCTTCCCAGAACAATTTCCTCATCGATGACGTCACATTTGAGGGCATTACTTATGATGAAAGCGTGATTTCCGGCGTGCAGTCAGTGACCGGTAACGGCGCGGCCACTGTGGTTCGTGAAGAATATTTCGATGTTTCCGGGCGCCGGATCATTCCGGACGGCACGACGAAAGGGGTTGTGGTCCGCAGAAGCTATTTGTCGGACGGGACCGTCCGAGTGGACAAGATCTTGATGGATTGATTCCTGAAGCAAGAAGGCGGCCGGGGGGATGTCCGGCCGCCTTTTGGAGGTTTAACGAATAATGAATTTTGAGAAAAAGACTTTTCCACAGTGGAGAGTCTTTTTTCTTTTGGATAGACAATCAGAAAAATAGGTGATTTTATGAAGGATTTTGTTTTGCAATGTAAACGGGTGTGGCTGGCGGCCATTTCCGTTGCCGCAATGGCGCTGGCGAGGTACGGGCGGATGTGCCCTTGCGCCGTCCCATCTCCCCGGAGCGTCCGCTGTGGATTGTGCATGTTGACACTTGGAATACGGCCGATCCGGAGCGCATCATTGAAATGGTGCCGGAGGACATCCGGCCTTATGTCGTGTTCAACATCTCTTTGTCGGCCACCGATGCCACTTGCCACGATGGCTTTGCCGTGTGTGATTCATGGTTGAAGGCCTGTGCGCAGAAGCGCGTGTGGTCGATGGTCCAATGTGCCAGTGGCGGGCATAGCCGCTTTTCCGACCATGACCTCACGGTGTATGAGGACTATTTCCGGAAATATCCGAATTTCATCGGCTGGAACTTCGCCGAACAGTTTTGGGGGTTCGGGGACAAGAACGAGGACGGCACCACCACGCCTTCCTTCCTGGAGCGCCTGTCGCTCTTCGGCGACATCCTGAAGATCTGCCACCGTTATGGCGGCTACCTCGTGGTGAGCTTCACGCAGGCCTACTATTCGGCCGACATGATGCCAATCGCCTACATGAAGCGCAACGCGGAAGTGAACCGGCTCCTGACGGAACATCCGGAGCATTTCATCTGCTGTGAGAAATACACGATGCAGAATGGTTTCTTTGACATCGAGAGTAATTGCCTGGGTGCCTGGCTGGGCGGATATGCCGGGTACTATGGCATCCGGTTCGATGCGTGCGGGTGGAGCACGGACGACGGCAACCCGAACACGAGCAACGACCAGGATCTGGAACCGTTCGTGAAGGCCTCGGGGGCAATCCCCATCATGGAACATGTGATGTTGACCGGGTAGACCGTCATCGACGGGCCGGAGACCATTCCTGGCGAAGTGTCGGTTGAGACAAAAAAACGGTGACTCCCGACGGCTATACGCGCCGCAACTGGGGGTGGCTCCCGCATTTCGTCAACATCAACATCGACGAGTTCCGCAAGATTCTCGACGGCACGGTGCGCATCCTCTCGCGCGAGGAAGTGGTCGACCGGACGAAGATCTGCCTGCAGAACGACCTCAGCCGGGGCACTTTCGACGACTATCTCACCCCGGCCACGCTCTTCGACGGACTCTACCGCTCGGAGAACGACCGCGACCGGGCCGACGGCGTGTATAACAACTCCTGGCTGGAGAACAAATGGTGGATGAAGACTTCGGGGCGCTATCCGACCATCCCGCAGGTGTATGACCTGCTCGACGACACGGCCCGGAAACTCCAGGTGGTGAAGGTGTCGGAATATGACCGGCTCTGGCCCACGGTGGAAGCGAAGGTGGACTATCTGAACGAGCTCTTCCCGCAGGAATACACGGGAGACATCTACGCCGCCCATGCGGAGAACACTTGGATGACGTATAATCCTTACCAGTATGAGGACCAGAACGCGAACGGTGTGCGCACGCGGCATATTTCCACGCGCCGTGCCTCGGGACGCATACCGTTCCTTTACAACACGGCGGAGGCCATTTCGCTGGATTTCTGTCCTTATGGAATGGCCGTGATGAAGGAGTTCCCGGACAGTGTGATGCTCTACATGAGCAATTACCGGAACTCGAAGACGAGCAATGACAACGGCGGGACGTTCCTTGAGGATGCCAACGTGGCCGACACGGTGCGCATCTACGGGGCGACGGAAACGCCGGTGGTGACTTGGTTTGACCGGGCAGACCATCGCGCCAGCGAAGTGGAGCAAAAGTGGGAGAACGGGGTGTTGACGTTGGTGGTGTGCCACAACGGGCCGGTGGAGATCGGCATCAAGTGTGCGGGTGCGGCCGCCGGGCGTAAGACGGAGTGGACGCGGGCGCGCATCGAGGTGCCTGAGGCTCCCTCTGTTTACACCGGCACGTTGCAATATGAGGCAGAGTTCTTCGACTACAAGAATGTCGGGGCTTGCCGTGGCAATGCTTATTATGATGGCCATTGGGGCTACCAGGGACAGGGTTACATGGAGATGGGCACGAACCGTTCGGCTTCTATCCGCGACACGGTGAGCGTGTGGCGCGACGGGGTTTACACGGTCACTGTGCGCTATCAGGCTCCGCAGACGGTGCGCTTGCAGATGAGCGTGAACGGCAAACGGAGCTTCCTGACCTTGAGGAACACGGATGAGCAGTGGGCCGAAGTGTCTGCCGAAGCGGAAATGAATGCCGGGGCGAACGAATTGGAACTGAAATTTGCCACGGCGGCGGTCAACGTGCTGATCGACTGTGTGAAGATCAATAGCGGCAATGCCCAAGTCTATGACTTTGAGTCCGACGCGGTGGCCGCATCGCCCGCAATGGTGACCTTGTGTGAGGGCGAGGCTGCCGTGGCAGCCGCGGACGGCGGGCATGTCCTGCGGTCGGCTTCAGCCGGCGAGGCGGTCTTGGACTTGTTCCCTGCGGACGGCACGGATTACGGCGTGGCCTGGCGTCAGGTGGAAGGCAGTGCCGGCGTGCAGCTTCGCGGCGGCTACCTGTTCCGCACGGATGGCACGAAGGTGGCGGTCTGCGTGGGCGGTAAGGCATTGGCCGAGGGCGAAGCGGCCGAAGGCATGTGCTATTTCCGCGGCATCTTGCAGGGCGGGAACCTTTATATGGACGGTTCTGTGGATGGCCAGGAGTGGTCGAGTCTGCTTTCGGTGGCCGATGCCACTCATGCGGCAGGTGATACCCGCTTGTGTTGGGACGGCCCGATGGCGGTGGACGACATCACGCTTTACCGTCCGGGACTTACGGTGTCTCAAACCGACCTGGAGGACATCTCCATGGCCTGTGGAGGCGCGGACAGGGTGGTCCGCAGTGTGGACCTCAGCGGTGCCGACCTGTTGGGCGATGTGGAACTCGTTGTGGATGGCGGGGCGTTTGAACTGTCGTTGGATTCGTTGGACGGATATGCGGAAGCGTTGTCCATTGACGGCGAAAGCCTGACGGACGACGGGGAGCCGGTGAGAGTCTTCGTCCGTCTGAAGCCGGATTTGCCTGTCGGCGGATGTGCCGGAACGCTGACCATCCGCACGAAATATCTGGAGACACGCACGGTGAACCTGAAAGGCAACGTGACTCCGGGCACATATACCGTCGCTTATGATTTCGAAGACGACGAGCTTTCTTCGGGCGGGAAGAACCCGCCAGCCGCAGGCATCACGTGCGGGGTCGGAAACCAGACATCGGCCGGGGGGGGAATTATGTAGATGCCGATAACCGGGCGAGCAAGATGTTGCGGGTCTATTCTTCGCCGAACGCGAATGGCACGGGAGTGCTGAACCTTGAGAAGTTCACGCGCAAGGCCACAGACTACAGTGTGACCTGGCGCCAGGTCGTGACGGCCAATGCCGAATACAAGAACGGGGTTATCCTGCGTTGTGGCCTCTCGGGATGGGGGCGGGCATGGTCTGGACGTTTGCGGCGTTGGAACGGAAGAGGTTTCGAACGCCTTGCGTGAAAAGGAAACGTGGCGGAATAAGGCAAAAAACGAGTCTCAGGAGGAACGCAAATTTTCTTCAAGCGATTCACATTTTTTTCTCAAGCAAAAAAAATGTGAATCGCTTGAGAAAAAACCGCGTGTTTCAAGATTTTGCTTATTTTGTTGATTATTAGCAATGTGTGGTTCCCCTTCGGGATGTGACGGCATGGGCTTGGGCAGGGAGCTTACGGAAGGGAGAGGAGACGGAGAGGGGAAGGCCGCGTGGGTTCCGATGCAGGCTGTTACCGGCATGAAGCCTGCTGATAAAAGGGGCTGCTCCCGCGATGAATATGGATGGCCACCCTGTGGGCGGGTCACTTCGCGGCGGGGATGGACTGTCCTTGGGCGGTCGTGCGCAAAAGAGACAAGGATGGGCGTACACTCTCCAGGTGAGGAGAACCGGGAAAAGAGCAGGTTCCGCTAAATTTCTACAGCCCCGGGAAAAACAACCAGCCTCCCCGGGGAGAGACCCGCAGGGAGGCTGGCCATGAGAAATACAGGTATCTATGAAATTATCGAATGATTTCCTTTTCGGATTCGACGCTTCCGTCGGAGTACACGGTTCGCCGGATGACAACGCCGGATTCGGGCTTCTCACGAAGACGCATGCCGCTCACGGTGTAATATTCATGCCGCAGCACGGTCTTGTTGGCTTCCGAAACCGTCTGTGCCACGCCGCTGCCGTCTTGTGCGGTGAATGCCCAGGCGTCGAATTTCGCATCCTGGCCCGTGGTGCGGAACACGAAGTAGACATCATGTGTCCCGATGACCAGGGAGTCGCACGGGATGGTGAATTCTTTCCAATCGGCAGAGGCGAAGTCGATGGCAGTGACCGGATGGCTTCCGATGCTGTCCAGATGCAATTCCAGCGTGCCGTTTCCTTGCAGGCGGGCGGTGAAACTCCCGACACCCTTGTTGTTGAAATCCACCCCTTTCACCATGCTCCATCCGCCATGCGCCGCCGTGAGGAATCCGTTGCCGTCCGCCATGTGCCCGGGTTGCATGCCGGCTGCCGTGCAGAGGCTTTCGGCTTGTTTCAGGGTGAACGGGTCGGGGCGTTGGGTGGTGAGCTGCATGGTGGCCGTGTTGTTTGGCGTGACGGGATTGATCTGTCGTCTCATCTCTATGACCGCTACCCGGTTGACCCCGATGCTGCGGTAACCGCCGGTGACCTCCATTTGCTGTTCAAGCCACTGGGTGTGGTAGAACAGGTAATAGGTGTTGCCGATCTTCTGCAGGTGAGTGTGGTTGTTCCCATAGGGGAAGCCTGCCTGTCCCGGATTGGCGAAATATTCGCCGTTATAATCCCAGCTGTCTGGATCGAGCGGGTCATCGGTTGTCATGTAGCAGATGCTGCATGCCGAGGGCGCGGCCTTGCTGCTGCCGTATGATCCCCAGTCGGTGCGGTCGCGCCAGCTGGTGCAGTAGCTGTAGAGCAGTTTGCCGCGCATGATGTTCAGTTCGTTGGCTTCGAAGTGGTAGGGAGCGGGGATGGGCACGATTTCGCTGTCCAATGAGATCATGTCCTCGCCCAGGCGCACGATGCGGGCATTGCCCGGCAACAGGTCGGAACCTTCTGCGTTCGGGTTGCCTCCGCCGAAGGCGAGCCAGGCCGTGCCCTCGTCGTCGATGACCACGCCCGGGTCGAACGGGTTGGTGCACAAGCCGAGCCCGGGAGTGGCGGACGAGATGAGGGCATGGCCGAGCGGATCCGTCCAGGGGCCTGTGGGCGAAGTGGAGGTGATGACGCCGATGCCTCCGCCGCTGTTGGAGAAGTAGAGGTAGAAGTGCGTCTGTCCGTCGGCTTCTTCGCGTGAGACGATGGAGGGAGCCCATGAGGCGGCGAGCCATGACCCGCAAACGGATGCCATGTCTATCGTGCCGTGGTAGGTCCAGTTGACAAGGTCCGCAGTGGACATGACAACCAGCGACTTGATGCGGCTGTAGTTGTTTGTCTCCATCCCGTTGGTGTAATCAAACTGTTGCTGGTCGTTGGTGCCGTAGACATAAATCCGGCCTTCGTATTCGATGGCAGTCGGGTCGGCACAGAACGCAAACGGGTTGATGGGATTCACCTGTGTGGCCTGTTTGTAGGCTTCGAGGAGTGTCGTCTCTCCCGGTTGCGGTTCGGGTGTTTCGGCTCCCGTACGGATGAATTGGAAGGTGTAGATGGCACTGCCTTGGAGGGAAAGCTCCGGCGTGCTGGTTCCGGCATATTGTGCGCTTGCGTCTTGGCGGTATCGGTTCCGGCTTTCGCTGGTGACGATGGAGTAAACTTGTTTGCTTTCGAAGGGCAGTTGCACGCGGAGTTTGGTGGCGGCACCGGGATTGAGCACGAAGAGGCTGATGGTGTCTCCGTCGCTGCTCGCATAGGCCGTGCCGTTCACGGAGGTGTTGGCGAATGTGGCCTTGATGCGGTCCATTCCTGTGGCATATTTCGCATAATGGCTGAGGATGTAGGCCGCCTTTCCGGGCTGCGAGGTGTTGCCCCCTCCTTTCCCGTCGCCGAAGAAATGGTCGAGCATGTTATAATAGACGTATGCGCTGAAGCCCACCCGCATGCAGTGGTCCACTTGTTCGGCAAAGTCGCAGGCATCGCTCCATTTGCCCAGCTTGGTTTCGTCCTGTTGGATGAATTCGGTCATCCACATGGGCTTGCGGGTGAGGTCGGTCACGGTCTTGACATACGTCCAGTCGTTGGTGCCATAGATGTGGTTGCCCCAAATGTCGATGCTGTTGCGCACGGCGGCCGACTTGTTGGCCAGCTGGATGTTGAACGTGTGCTGTCCCCATCCGAAACATTCGGGTGCCATGATCGTGCAGTTGATGTATTTCTTGGCGGCTTGCACCATGGTGGCCATTTCGTCCACGGTGTAGACGCAACTTTCGTAGTCGGGGTCGTAGTCGCACTCGTTCTGCACGGAGAGGATGTCGATTGGCGCCCCCGCGTCTTCCATGTGCTGCCGGTATCGTTCCAGCCATTTCGCGTAGACTTCCACGCTGTCCATGTTCAGGCTCCCGTGGGCCGACGCCTGTCCTCCCCAGAGCTGGGTGGCGTTCACCTTGAATCGGTGGGGCGGGGTCCAGGGGGTGGCAAAGACGATGGCTCCGTGGGCTTTGGCCCATTTCACGGGATTCACGTAGCTGTTCCACCCGCTTTCGTCGGGGCTGACCCGGATGCGCATGATATTATACCCCATGCCATCCTTGCCCCACAGCAGGTCTACTTTCTCTTGGGTGTAGACATCGGCCCATTGGCCGTTCATGCCGCATCCGCCGAACCCGTCGATGTGCTGGTATGTGGTTTCGGGATCGACGGTGACGGTTTGTGAGAAAGCCGGCCACCCGCTTGCGAGTGTGGCCGACAATAATAGGATTTGATGAATGTGTTTCATGTGTGTAGGTTTGGGTTATTTGTTCCTTTTGCAAGGCGATTCTTTCATGAAGAGATAAGAGGGCTTGTAGCCGCCATAGTCCACGACAATTTTTTCCAGCACGGTGCCCGGTTCGATGGGCCTGAACACGAGGGTGTGCATGCCGTTTTCGGAAGCGGGCAGTTGCAGGTCGACCTTCTTTTCGATGACACGGCGTGCCACGGTGGGGTAGTAGACGGAATAAACGTTTTCCGGCTTCTCGTTCAGGTTGCCGTTGAAGTTGACCACGGTTTCTTCGCCTCCTTTAAAGCCGATGCCATAACGGTGGCCTTCGGGGTTGTGGAAAGCCAAGGTGGATTTCACGACGACATGCACGGTGACCTTGTCCACGTCCTTGGGGAGCTGCATCTGATAGGAGAGCGACGCGCCGTCGGTGGCTGCCGTGTAAGGCATGAGTGCCATCCCGCTTAAGGTGCGGCCCATGTAGGGAATGCGTGTCCATGCAGCTTCTGCCGCGCCGGTCTGGGCATAATAGTGTTCGGCTTCCATGGCCACGTAGCCGTTTTCTCCGGTGAACACATATCCGCCTGTGGCCTGTTCGGGTTGTTCAATCCGCTGGATCTTGGGCAGGATGTCTTCCCTGAAGTTGTCGTTCCAAGAGGTGTAGCCGATGTGTTTTTGAATCATCATGCCGTCCCATTTGCCGCCGGCGATGTTCTTGTTGTAGTCGTTGCAGAGGGCCTTGTCGCGGTTGAACGTCTCTTCTACCTTGTCGGCCCATGCGTTGGCTTCCGGATTGTTCTCGGCATACAGCTTGTGGTTCATGGCCTGTGCGTAATACATTTCATATAAGTTGGCCATGGCCTGAACCGGGAACAATATCAATTGTTTGTAGGTGTCTTTGTATTCGGGCGCCAACGTGATGTACTGGCGCAGAGCCTCTGTCTCCAGTTTTGCGAACTCGTCGGCCACGGTCTTCCACTCTCCTGTTTCCAGGTTGTATGTGTGGCGGTCCAGCATTTCAGCCGTGACGCGGCCGGCGTATTTGCAATACAGGTTGAGGATGCGTGCGGCTTCTTCGGCTTGTTTTTCTCCGAATGCGGCGGCGCAGAAACGTTTCGGGTGGTCCAGCAGGTTCCCGGCGTTGTATTGCTTGGGATTCCAGGCCATGTCAAGGAACAGGGTGATGGGATATTCCATGGGTTTGAGGTCGCCCACGTTCAGGATCCACAGCTTGTCCACGCCGTAGTCGTAGGTGAGTTGAAGCTGTTCCCACATGTTTTGTATCGGCGTGTAGTTGATCCATTTAGAGTTGCGGGGCGCGCCCACGTAGTCCACGTGATAGTACAAGCCCCATCCGCCCGGATGTTTCCGTTCTTTTTCGTTCGGCAGTCGGCACACGTTGCCCCAGTTGTCGTCCGTGAGGAGCATGATGACGTCGTCGGGCACGCGCATTCCTTCTTCGTAATATTGGAGCACTTCCTTGTACAGTGCCCACACCTGTGGTGTTTCCTTGGCCGGGCGGCCGGTGACATCCTTGATGATTTTCCGTTGGTTTTCCACGATGTCTTCCAGCAGTTTCACGTTCACGTCGTCGCTCATGGCTGCGTCGCCGTCGCCGCGCATGCCGATGGTCACGAGGTCTTCAGTGCCTTTCATGCGTTCGATACCTTCGCGGAAGAACTGGTCGAGGGTTTCCTTGTTGGTCGTATAATCCCATTTCCCGTATTTCCTGCGGTTGCGTGCCCATTCCTGATGGTTGCGCGCCATGGGTTCGTGGTGCGAGGTGCCGATGATGACCCCCATTTCGTCGGCGGTCTTTCCGTTCAGCGGGTCATCGGCATAGAACGCCCATCCCCACATGGCCGGCCAGAGGAAGTTGCCTTTGAGGCGCAGGATGAGTTCGAATACTTGTGCATAGAAGCGGTGGTCGCCGTAGTTCGTGCCATAGGTGTTCTTTACCCACGTGGTGAGGCAGGGGGCTTCGTCGTTCAGGAAGATGCCGCGGTAGCGCACGGCTGGTTCTCCGTCGGTGTAGGTGCCGGGTTTGACATAAAGCGCCGTGTGTTTTTCCACGGGCACGTCTGCCCACCAATACCACGGGCTGACCCCCATCTGTTCCGACAGTTCATAGATGCCGTAGATCGTGCCGCGCTTGTCGCTCCCGGCAATGACCATGACCTTGTCGCCATCCGTGTGGTCGATGGTGGTGATGATGAATTTTTCATGTTTGCCTTCGAGGGCTTTCCCGTCGATTTTCTTTTCTTTGATGAGTTTCTTGATCAGGGGGCTTTGGTCCGCCGATCCGATGATGATGCCGGTGCTGGAGGTGGCCGTTTCCGAGATGACGGCTTTTTGCCCGGTCACGCGCTGGAAATCGGCAGTGAGGTTTTCGGCCGCGATTCCCACTCCTTTGTGGTCCTCGGCCGACACGGCCAGTTCCACCGCTTTTCCCTCTTGGGCCAGTTCCATGCATGCGCCAGCCGGCGTGAAACTGATGAACGGCTCAGCAGCTTGTACGCTGGCGGGGAGCAACAGGAAAAGGCTCATCCACATTTTAGTCATTTTACTTTTTTTCATTGTCGATTTGTTTTGTTGTTGATGAATATATTAAGATGTTGTTTAGCCTAATTCCTCTTAGGGCAAAAATACGAAAGTTTTGATAAACTCGTTTTCGCTCACATTTCCAATTTCTTTCGTGATGTTACCTTCTTGCAGATTTGTGTAACATGTTTTTTTGATTTTGTAACATCTCTCGAAAAGGTTACAATTCTTTTAAAAAGAGGTAGCGCAAACAGCCGTTTCTTCTGTTCTTTTATTCCTGCTTTTGCAGGGTTTGATTTTTGAGAATTAGTATGTGACAAAGTTGAGGATGAAGGAAAGGTTTCTGTGGGGCTTGGCCGTGTTGTGTTTTCTTCCGCGTGGGCTTTAGGCCAGGAGAGGGAAAAGGAAAATCTTGATTCCGGATGGAAGTTCATCCCGTCATGTGGCGCCTGCCCAATCGTTCCGGCAAGTTGGTGGCCAAGGGGATCAATGGCACCGGCACGGCGGCTCCCTGTGAAATCCGCATGGCCGGGGTGCTGGTCGTGTTCAGGGCCACGGCCAATCGCGAGCAACTTGTGGCCGACGGGCAGGATTTGAGCTACGTGCAGGCGGAACTGCTGGATGCGGGCCATACGCTGGTGCAGCTTCTGGACCGCCACGTGAAGGCTGCCATCGAAGGGGAAGGAAGGCTCACCGGGTTTGTCAACAGCGACCTGCGCCGGACGGCGCCTTTCACGTCTTGTGAGGAGACACGTATTTCGGGCGGGCCATGGCCATCGTGCAGGCCACGCGCACACCGGGTGCCATTCGTTTGCGTTTCGATGTGGAGGGAATGGAAAAGCCCGTCTTTGTTGAACTTTCTTCTTCCGCATGGCTCAAGGGGTATGTGTCCGGCATTCCGGGTTCCCGATAGGAACCGGACGGGAAGGGCGGGGCGAACCGGTGGAACAAGACGTGGCCGGGGCGTGCTCAAGCAGCACGTCGACCGATCGCTTGAGAAAAAAATGTGAAACTCAAGCGAAAAATAATTTTTCCTCTTGAGAAAAACGAGGGCTTTTGAAGGTTTCCGTTTCTTGGTTGATAGTCAGTCGCTTGTGGAATCTCTGAACGGGTGGGTCGGCTAAAGTCAATCCACCCGTTTGCATTTCCCGCTCATGGTGTCGATATCCATGCGGATGGCAGCCGTGCGGTGGAACGATTTGTCTGCATATTTCAGGCCTGTCTCCAAGTCGTCGGGAGCGTATTTTTCCAAGATGAGCCGCAAGGCGTGCCTGCGTTCGTCGGGGTCGGATAGGGCGTGTGCCTGTCCGGAGAGGATGATGCTTTCGTAGCCGGTGGTGAACTTGCGGGCCACCACGTGCGTGCGTCCGACGACGCAGAAGGACACTTGCGGGCACAGGGCCAGGCAGCGGAGCTTGCGTCCCTGCGGGGCGCAATGGATGTAGACGGCACGGTCTCCGTCCCACGCGAAATTGACCGGGACGCCGTAGCCTCCGCCGTTTTCTCCGGCCATGGACAGGAAACCGTATTCGCCCGTGCGGAGCAGGGCGCGGGCGTTTTCCTCCTCGAGGAGGCGGTCTTGCCGTCTGATGTGGCTGTTGTCGTATTGCATATAGGGGTATGGATTTGAGTGTGGAATCGAGAAAAACCGCCTGCCAGTGGGTGGGAGACTCCGACACACAAGCAGGCGGTTGCCAGTATAAGGACCGGCCGATCGTTTAGAGCGACTGGATGTTACCGAACGGGAAGCTGATGCCGATGCTGAGGTTCATGTTGGCCTTGCCCACGGGAAGAACCTGCGGCGTGATGTTGAAGAACTGGTGGTTGCTGCCCAAGAAGATGCTGAAACCCTTCGTGTGGACGTTGGCCACCCAGCCGAATGAATGCCCGAACGAGGACACTGCATAGCTGATGGAGGCGTCGAAGCATTTCACCGGGGCGATGTTGGCCGAGAAGCGTCCTTCAGACCAGGAGTAGCGGCCGTTGATGCGGGTGGACTCCAGGAAACCGAATTTCAGCTTGTCATAGTAGGGCAGGGTGTAGAGCGCGCCGATGTTGAGCGTGGCGCCCAGGGCCTTCGTGTGCTTGTCCTTGCCCTGGACCTTCATCTGGAACAGGTCTTCCAGTTCGTCTTCCAGGTTGTCGATTTGGTCCTCGATGGATGTGCCCGGTGCGGCCTCGTCGGAATCAAACGGGATGTCGTGGAAACCGTCGAACTCCCAAGGGTCGGCGGCCATGGTGGCCTGCGTGGCGTTCTTGTAGCTGATCCATCCCAAGTCGAGTAAGGCCAGGGAGAGTTCCAGGTCTTCGCGCACTTTGTAGGTGGCACCGAAGTCGAAAGCCATGCCGAAGCCGCTGATGGCGCTGCCCGTTTCGATGTTGTCGAAGTCAAGTTCTTCTTCCGTTTCCTGCCCGGTGATTTCTCCCCGGTCGTTGGTCACGTCCTTGGTCTTGAGTTTGGTGGGGATGTCCACGATGCCGGCATTGGAGAATTCGCCTTCGCCCGACACGGCCCATTTGTCGTCAGACATGGTCAGCTGCATGTTGTTCACGTGGAAGTCCGCGTTATAGATGCCCAGCAGGAATTTCACTTTCGCGCCCACGGTCAGGTTGTCCATCACCTTGCGTGAGTGTCCGAAAGCCAGCTCGGCATAGTTGTTGCTGTACACGCCGAGGTCTTCGAGGTTGTAGGTGGTGGCTCCGTCCTGGCCGATTTTGGCAAACTCGAACAAGTCTTTGGGCAGGTTCATGCGCGTGCCGCTCTTGACGGAGAGGTCGAAGGTGTTGAAGCCGCCCCATTTGTGGAAGCCGAACGAGATGAGATTGATGTCCAGGTCAAGGTTCATCCGGTTGCGCTCTTTCAGGTCGCCGAGGAAACTGTTGGCATCCACTGCGCTGTTGAGGAACGTGGTGAGTTCGCCGTTGGGGAGTTTGTGCAGGAAGTTCGACACGCCGATGTTCGACTGCATCCCGACGTTGAAGTTGCCCAGGCCGAGGAACGGCAGGCCCACGTAATTCCGCTCTCCCGCGAAAGCCGGGTTCATTTGGTGGCGGTAGGTATATCCTTCGAGGAAGTAAGCCGACCTCAGGCTGCTTTGTGCCATAGACGTAGCCGGCGCAGCCAATGCAAGGAGGAGGGCTGCAGCTATTTTATTTCTTTTCTTCATGATGTTTCTTTTTTTAATGGGTTTCCGTTTAATTCATGTCTACTGTCACTCCGTTTTCGATGCGGATGCGGATGTTGTTGAGCTGCAAGGTCATGTTCTTGTTCAGCACGACGTTTTGCAGTGCGTTGTCCGCCTTGGCCGTGAGCGTGAAGATCAAGCCGTCAAGGTTGTCCATGACACCGCTTTCGCAGGCGATTTCCAACCTGATCTTGCTTTCTGTGGGCGTGGCCGCTTCGCCCAGCTGCTTATTTCCGGCCGCGATGGTGCCGAAGCCTTCCACGGGGGTCACGGTCACGTTGGGATATTCGTTTCCGTCCACGTCAATGGCCGTGGCGCTCACGCTGAAGTTGAGCGGAATGCCGTTGAGCGCGTCCATTTCCACGATGGCCTTCCGGATGCTGATGTCTTCGATGTCGCCGCTCCAGTCGTTGATGGTGTCTTCATAGACGATTTCCAGTCGCGGGCCGAATTCCAGCGGGGCGTTCAGTTCATAGGTCGTGTTGACGTTGTAGCGTGCGCCATTGGGGCCGAGGTTCACGATGTATTCCTTGTCCAGGGCCTTGGCTTCCACGTTTTCCAGCCTGATTTCATCGGGGATGGTGCGGATCAGGTTGTAGAGGTCTTCGCCCAGCGTGATGTAGTAGGTGTGGTTGGCGTCGTCGTCCGCGATGCCCATGTTTTCGCGCGAGAGATAATAGGTCGTCACGACCGGTTCGCTGCCTTCGCCGTTCCCCTTGCGGATGATGATGCAGTTGGTCGAGCTCAGGTCTTGGTTGCCGATGTTGAAGGCAAAGTCCGACCCGCCTCCCACGCGGGCGAGTGTGGCCGTCAGGTTCACGTCGACAGGCGCGGTGTTGCTGATCACGAGCTTGATGCACGGGTTCTTGATGTCGAGGTTGTTGTTGTCCTCGTTCAGGAAGTCGGGCACGTCTTCAATCGTCACGGGGTCGATGTCGATGTCGATCTCCGGGTCGACCTTGCCTGTCACTTTTTCCAATGCGATGCCGCTGACTTCCGCGCCGTTGACCAGGTTCACGCGGATATTTCCGGCGGAGAATCCAGGCGTGGTGGCCCAGCCGTTGGCGATGATGTTGACATCCATGCGGAAGTGCTCGCGTGCATAAAGTCCTTGTCCCTGCGGGAAGTTCTGGATTTCCTCGAAGCGGATGGGGATGCGCAAGGTTTCTCCGTTCCGGATGGTCTTGTCTTCGGTGAACTTGATGGTCTGCGGCGCGTTGTCCATGATTTCATATCCGCTGGCGTTCCCGTCCAGTGCGAATGAAATGGTGTTGGCGGTCGTCTGGCCTTCCATGCTGATTTCAATTTTGAACCCTTTTTTCAGCGTGATCCGGTCCACGCCTCCGCTGATCTGGTCGAAACCGAGCGTGAGGTTGGCCGTGCCGTCCACGAGTGCCGAGGTGATGGAGGTCACGTCGGGGGTCACGTCGTTTTTGGCAAACGAGAAATCCACCGTTACGTTTTCCACCCGAGATTCCACTTCCTCGCCGACGCTTACCGGGGCGTCGAATTCCAGCACCGTGTAGGTCGGGTCGCAGGTCGGTGCGTCGATGGTCACGCCATCGATGTCCACTTCGGTTTCTTCGCTGCTGGATTTGAGCAGCATATAGTTCCCGTTTTCGTCGGTTTGCAGGATGCTGTTTTCCGGATCTTCCAGGTCCATGATGTCTTCCAGCGTGAATTCTTCCGTTCCGCTGCCGGGAATACTCAAGTTTCCGCCCACGGTGACGGTCATGTCTATGTCCCCGGCCAGGTCATAGCTGTCATCTACGCAGGCTGTGAAAAGGAGCGGTGAAATGGCGGTAACCCATAACACGGCTTTGCTAAAGTTAGGTTTACGCATAATTAAAAATGTTATAAAGTTGATGTAAATGGCTATTTGGTTCACTAAACGGAACAGCTTGCTTAACCGAAAGCAAAAGTACACAAAATAAAGTTAACGCATTCATAATTTTCCGTTTTTTTCAATCGCTGGTTCGATTTTTTCCTTTTTTGCGCGTGTCTCATAGATTTCTTGGGGTTGGAAACCTCGAATCGGGCTTTTTTGCTTAACTTTGCAACCAAAGTATTTATTTAAATCGTTATGATGTCTATTCTATTCTTTAGGACTCCCGGCGGAAGCGTCATTGCCACAGAGGCTGACCACCGGCTTGATGCGGGAGAAATCGAAAAGCTGTGTTGGCTGTATGGCGGTGCGCTGCTGGAAGAGGGCACCGAGATGTCGGGCTACTTTGTGGGGCCGCGTCGCGAAATGATCACGCCGTGGAGTACGAATGCCGTGGAAATCACGCAGAACATGGGGCTGGCAGGGATATCCCGCATTGAAGAATATTTTCCGGTGGAAGACGAGCATGCTGACCACGACCCTATGCTGCAACGCATGTACAAAGGGTTGGACCAGCGCATTTTCACGGTGGACATCAAACCTGCTCCCATCGTGTATGTAGAGAATCTGGAGGAATATAACGAGCAAGAAGGGCTGGCGCTTTCGCCCGAAGAAATCGAGTATCTGCACCAGGTGGAAGGGCAGTTGGGGCGCAAGCTGACCGATTCGGAAGTGTTCGGCTTCGCGCAGATCAATTCGGAGCATTGCCGCCACAAGATATTCGGAGGCACGTTCATCATCGACGGGAAGGAAATGGAGTCTTCTTTGTTCCAATTAATCAAGAAAACCACGAAGGAACATCCGCACAAAATCATTTCGGCCTATAAGGACAATGTGGCTTTTGCCCAAGGGCCGGTAGTGGAACAGTTTGCGCCGAAGGATCATTCCACATCGGATTATTTCGTGATAAAAGACATAGAATCAGTGGTCTCCATCAAGGCGGAGACGCACAATTTCCCCACGACTGTGGAACCTTTCAACGGGGCTTCCACGGGCACGGGCGGCGAAATCCGGGACCGTATGGGCGGCGGGGTCGGCAGTTGGCCGATAGCCGGAACGGCGGTGTATATGACTTCCTATCCGCGTACGGACGAGGATCGGGATTGGGAGAATATATTGCCGGTACGCAAGTGGTTGTATCAGACTCCGGAACAAATCCTGATCAAGGCATCAAACGGGGCTTCCGATTTCGGCAACAAGTTCGGGCAACCGTTGATTGCCGGTTCGGTGCTGACCTTTGAACATCAGGAAAACGGCGAACGCTATGGGTATGACAAGGTGATCATGCTGGCCGGCGGCGTGGGATATGGCACGAAGCGCGACTGCCTGAAGGGCACTCCGCAGAAGGGCAACAAGATTGTCGTCGTGGGAGGAGACAATTACCGCATCGGATTAGGCGGAGGTTCCGTGTCATCGGTGGACACGGGACGTTATTCCTCGGGCATCGAACTGAATGCCGTGCAGCGTGCCAATCCGGAAATGCAGAAGCGTGCCAACAACCTGATCCGCTCGTTGTGCGAGGAGGACGTGAACCCCGTGGTGTCCATCCACGATCATGGTTCGGCGGGTCACGTGAATTGCTTGTCCGAATTGGTGGAAGACTGTGGCGGACTGATTGACATGACGAAGCTGCCCATTGGCGACAAAACGCTGTCGGCCAAGGAAATCATCGCCAATGAGTCGCAGGAGCGCATGGGATTGCTCATCCAGGAAGAGCACATCGACCACGTGCGCAAGATTGCCGAGCGTGAGCGCGCCCCGATGTATGTCGTGGGCGAGACGACCGGCGACGCGCATTTCGCATTCCAACAGGGCGACGGGGTGCGCCCGTTCGACCTGGACGTGGCGCAGATGTTCGGCCATAGCCCCAAGACGTATATGCACGACAAGACCGTGGAACGCACTTACGAGGATGTGGCGTATGATGCAGCCCGGCTGAATGAATACGTGGCCCGCGTGTTGAGGCTCGAAGCCGTGGCCTGCAAGGATTGGCTGACCAACAAGGTGGATCGTTCCGTGACGGGAAAGGTGGCACGCCAGCAATGCCAGGGCGAAATCCAGTTGCCGTTGAGCGATTGTGGCGTGGTGGCTCTGGACTATCGTGGAAAATCCGGTGTGGCCACAGCCATAGGGCATGCTCCCCAGGCCGGGTTGGCCGATCCGGCGGCGGGTTCCGTGCTTTCGGTGGCCGAGGCGCTGACCAATATCGTGTGGGCGCCCTTGGTGGACGGGCTGGACACCGTGTCGCTTTCGGCCAACTGGATGTGGCCGTGCCGTTCGCAGGAGGGTGAGGATGCCCGTCTCTACAAAGGGGTGCAGGCTTTGTCCGACTTCTGCTGCGCTTTGGGCATCAACGTGCCCACGGGCAAGGATTCCCTGTCCATGAGCCA
>CALUNJ010000047.1 GCA_944321975.1 uncultured Paraprevotella sp. | reverse complement strand
AAAAAGACATCGCCTCATCCCCACGCCCCGTAACAGACAAAAAAAGGGTGATGCTCTTTCTACGGCTGCATCACCCACGAATCAAATGGCTCTCATCTAATTATGAGAATATATTGCGAATAGTTACAGGTTTTTCTTTTTCTCTCCGTGGAATCTATAAGTTTCACATGCAAATATAAGCATTTTCAACCACTAAACAAATAAAAAGGCTAAAAATACGAATTTATTTTTCATATTCCTTGCACATAGATGAATTATGCTTAACTTTGTCCTCCGGCAAGGGGGTGCTGCCCAGTGCGGGAAGCTGAGATCATACCCTATGAACCTGATGCAGATAACGCTGCCGAAGGGATTCTGCCCGGCATTTCTCGGCGGCCTGTCCCTATGCCTGTATGTGAACTTAAGAAAAGCGAGGAATGCAAAAGTTACAATTCATCACCCATCACACTCCCCGATACTCTTACGCGGACGCAGCCCGCATGGCCTTGGAAGGAGGGTGCCGCTGGATTCAACTCCGCATGAAGGATGCCACGGAGGAAGAGTGGGCACGCACGGGAAAGGAAGTGGCGGCGCTTTGCCGGAAACATGGAGCCACCTTCATCATCGACGACAAGGTGGAATGGGTCAAGCCCCTGCAGGCCGACGGCGTGCACCTCGGCAAAAACGACATGCCCATTGACGAAGCGCGGAAAATGCTTGGCAAAGGAGTCCTCATCGGAGGCACGGCCAACACGCTGGAGGACGTGGAACTGCATGCACGGCGGGGAGCGGACTATATCGGTTGCGGCCCGTTCCGGTTCACGGCCACCAAAGAAAAGCTCTCTCCCGTGCTGGGACTGGAAGGCTACCGCCACATCCTGCACGGCATGGCCGAGAGGGGCATCGCGCTGCCCGTGGTGGCCATCGGCGGCATCGCCCGCGAAGACATCCCGCAACTGATGGCCACGGGAGTGAGCGGCATCGCCGTGAGCGGCGCCATCCTGAACGCCGGAAACCCGGCAACAGAAACTGCGGAAATCATCAAGACCATAAAATCGTGTAAACCATAACTCAAAGGAAAAAGAAATGGAAGATAAATTCAAAATCAACTATCCAAGTTCGGAAAAAGTATATATAAGGGGCACGCTCCACCCCGAAATCAGCGTCGGGATGCGCAAAGTGACGCTCACCCCGACGGTCACGGTGGAAAACGGGAAACGCATCATGAAAGAAAATGCTCCCGTCTATTTGTATGACACCAGCGGGGCCTACAGCGACCCGGCCGCGGACATCGACCTGAAACAAGGGCTGCCGCGCATGCGCGAGCCATGGATCCTGCGACGCGGCGACGTGGAACAACTGCCACAGCTCTCGTCGGAATACGGACGGGCACGGCTGGCCGACAAGAGCCTGGACCACCTCCGCTTCGCGCACATCAGACTCCCCTACCGGGCAAAGGCCGGAAGGCAGGTGTCGCAAATGTATTACGCCAAGCAAGGGATCATCACTCCGGAAATGGAATATGTGGCCATCCGCGAAAACATGAACTGTGCGGAACTGGGCATCGACACCTACATCACCCCCGAATTCGTCCGGGCCGAAATCGCGGCCGGACGAGCCGTGCTGCCGGCCAACATCAACCACCCCGAAGCGGAACCCATGATCATCGGGCGGAACTTCCTGGTGAAAATCAACACCAACATCGGCAATTCCGCCACGACCTCAAGCATTGAAGAGGAAGTGGACAAATGCCTGTGGAGCTGCAAATGGGGCGGAGACACGCTGATGGACCTTTCCACGGGCGACCACATCCACGAGACCCGCGAATGGATCGTGCGCAACTGCCCCGTGCCGGTAGGCACGGTGCCGATGTACCAAGCCATGGAAAAAGTGAAAGGAAAAGCCGAAGACCTGACCTGGGAATTATTCCGCGACACCCTGGTCGAACAATGCGAACAAGGCGTGGACTACTTCACCATCCACTGCGGCATCCGGCTGAAGAACATCCACTATGCCAACAGCCGCTTGTGCGGCATGGTGAGCCGCGGCGGGAGCATCATCTCGCAATGGTGCGCCTACCACCAGAAGGAAAGTTTCCTCTACGAACATTTCGACGACATCTGCGACATCCTGGCACAATATGACGTAGCCGTCTCGCTGGGCGACGGCCTGCGCCCTGGCTCCATCCACGACGCCAACGACCAGGCGCAATTCGCCGAACTGGACACCATGGGCGAACTGGTGCAGCGGGCATGGGAAAAGAACGTGCAGGCCTTCATCGAAGGCCCCGGCCATGTGCCCATGCACAAGATCAGGGAAAACATGGACCGGCAAATCGAAAAATGCCACGAAGCCCCCTTCTACACCCTCGGCCCCTTGGTGACCGACGTGGCCCCGGGCTACGACCACATCACAAGCGCCATCGGCGCAGCACAAATCGGATGGTACGGCACGGCAATGCTCTGCTATGTGACCCCGAAAGAACACCTCGGATTGCCGGACAAAGAAGATGTGCGGACAGGGGTGGTCACCTATAAGATTGCCGCCCATGCCGCCGACATTGCCAAAGGGCACCCCGGAGCCACGGTGAGAGACAACGCCCTGAGCAAGGCCCGCTACGAGTTCCGCTGGAAAGACCAGTTCAACCTGGCGCTCGACCCCGAAAGAGCCTTGGAATATTACAAGGCCGGAAACCACTTCAATGGAAAATATTGCACCATGTGCGGCCCGAACTTCTGCGCCATGCGCATCAGCCAGAACCTGAGAGACTGCGAATTCGACCCGGAAGAAGAAGCCCGCCTTCACGCAAAAAGCGAATAAACCAACCCTACCGCCAGCTTCGCCGCCTCACAGGCCCGGAGCTGGCGTTTCTCTCCCTGCCGCGCCGGCCCGACGGCGAGGAAGCCCTCGCGCACGGGATTCCAACCACTGTAAAGAGTCCGACACTTGAATGAAAAATAAAAGAAATAAGAGGCGCCCTGCATGTCCCAAACGTTTTTTTGTTAACTTTGCAATACAAATAGCGACATCGTGCCAATGAAACTGATATTATTGACGCCACCAGACTTCTTCGTGGAGGAAGACAAGATACTTACAGCCTTGTTTGAAGAAGGGCTGGACCTTCTTCATCTGCGGAAACCGGGATGCGAGCCGGTCTATTCTGAACGGTTGCTCACCTTGTTGCCGGAAAACCATCTCGACCAAATCGTCGTGCATGAACATTTCTACCTGAAAGAAGAATTCAACCTGAGAGGCATCCATCTGAACAGCCGGAATCCGGAGCCTCCGGCCAACTACAAAGGACATATCAGCAAGTCGTTCCACGACATCGACACCATGAAAGTGGAAAAGCGGAATTTCAACTATGTGTTCCTCAGCCCCATCTTCGACAGCATATCCAAATCAAACTACAAATCCGCTTTTGACCCGAGCGTGCTGGAAGACGCTTCTGCCCGCGGCATCATCGACAAAAAAGTGATGGCCCTCGGCGGCGTGTCGGCCGAAAACATGGAAGCCATCAAAGACCTCGGGTTCGGGGGAGCCGTCGTACTGGGAGACCTATGGAACCGGTTCAACATACATTCCACCTTAGACTATAAAGAACTCATCAATCACTTCCGCAAACTACGGAAAGCAGCTGACTGACAAACGACCACTTTGAAATTATAATACGTTACAGAGAAATGAGTGCAAATAATTCATTTATGGTTTTTTCCGGAACCAAATCGAAGTATTTGGCCGAAAAAATTTGTTCCAGCCTGGGATGCCCGCTCGGCAAGCTGGTGATTACCCATTTCGCGGACGGGGAATTTTCCGTGTCATACGAAGAATCCATCCGCGGACGGGACGTGTTCCTGGTGCAGTCCACCTTCCCCAACTCGGACAACCTGATGGAACTCCTGCTGATGATTGATGCGGCCAAACGCGCCTCGGCCCACAGCATCATTGCCGTCATCCCCTATTTCGGCTGGGCACGCCAAGACCGGAAAGACAAACCGCGTGTGTCCATCGGAGCCAAACTTGTGGCCGACATGCTGAGCGTGGCCGGCATCGACCGCCTGATCACGATGGACCTGCATGCCGATCAGGAGCAAGGATTCTTCGACGTGCCGGTAGACCACTTGTATGCTTCCAGCGTCCTGCTCCCTTATATCCAATCCCTGCATCTGGACAACATGGTCATCGCGGCTCCCGATGTGGGCGGTTCCAAACGCGCCAGCACTTATTCCAAATTCTTCGAATGCCCGCTGGTGTTGTGCAACAAAACCCGGCGGAAGCCCAATGAAGTGGCCGACATGCAAATCATAGGCGATGTTACCGACGCCAATGTCATTTTGGTGGACGACATGGTCGACACTGCCGGCACCATCACCAAAGCCGCCAACCTGATGAAAGAAAAAGGCGCACGTTCCGTGCGCGCCGTGGCCACCCACTGCGTGATGTCGGGTCCAGCCTCGGAAAGAGTCCAAGACTCCGCTTTGGAAGAATTGGTGTTTACCGACAGCATCCCCTATTCCAACCGTTGTGCCAAAGTGAAGCAAATCAGCATTGCGGACATCCTGGCCGAAACGATCCGGAGAGTGGAAAACAACGAATCCATCAGTTCACAATACCTGATCTGACATGAAGCCGAAGCATATCTTTGCCATTGGACTTGCCACCATCTTTTCCGCCTGCACGGACGACACCTGCCACATAAAAGGCACCGTGGAATCCGCCCAGGCGGGAGACACGCTCTTGCTGGCCCAGATGAAGGACGACACATTCGTTCCTGCCGATACCATCATCCTGAAAGAAAACGGAAGATTCACGATCGAAAAGAAGTGCGACTCAACGGTCATCGCCAGCTACTTCTTCTATGACCAGCAAGCACAAGAAGCCTATAGCAACATCTTCTTCATGGAAAACGGAAACATAAAGTTGCACATCGGGCCGAACGGCACAGTGGAAGGAACGGAAAACAACGACCTCTATCAAGCACTCACAGACTCCGTGTACACGCTCCACGAACGTATGAACGCCATCTACAACGGGCAGCCCAAAGACTCGGCAGGCATGCCCTGCCCGGACGTGGCGGCTGAAAACGAACTGGTAGCTTTGGAACAACAAGCCAACCAATGGCTAAAGGAAAATGTGCGGAAACACATTGGCAAACCTTTGGGATATTTCTTGTTGCTGTCCTGCTATGACTTGTTTGAACCCAAGGAAATCCTCGAACTGGCAGAAGGAGTCTCCTCTCACTATCAACACAGCCGGGCCATAAGCTACCTGAAAGAAGAAGCGGCCCGGAACAATGCCACAGCCAACGGGCAATCTTTCATCGACATCACCATCCCCTCCATGGATGGCGGCGAGTTAAGGCTCTCCGAAGTCATTCGGGCCAACGAACTGACACTCGTAGACTGCTGGGCCAGCTGGTGCGCCCCTTGCCGGGCAGAAATGCCCAACGTGGTCTCCCTGTATGAAAAATACCGCCAGCAAGGATTGGAAATCATCGGCATTTCCTTCGATGAAGATGAAACGGCATGGAAAAAAGCGGTGAAAGACATGCACATGACATGGCCGCAAGCCTCCGAACTTCGTTCATGGGACAACATCATGACCCAAAAATATGGCGTAACTTCCATTCCATACACCATCCTTATTGACAAAAGCGGCACCATCATCGGGCAACAGCTCCGCGGAAAAGAGCTGGAAAAAGCCATCCAAGATTATTTAGGAGAATAACCCCTCATGCCGGGCAGGCCGGCTCCTCATTTAAATAAAGACTGCTCCACACAAAAGGGCAGTCTTTTTTCTATGAAAAACATGTTTGTGATTCGCAACGTCTTAACGGCTCACTAAGCAGTCCAAAACAAAGAAGGAGAAACACAACACACAACTCACTGCATGGATGCCACGCCCGTGTACCGGAACAAGTAAAATCCCCACGCGCCCCACAAGCAAAGCAGGAAACGCCATCGGCTACACCTCCACTTCCAGCCCATCATAGGCCACATGCACCCCTTCGGGCAAACTACGCTCCAAGTCCGCATGCAAACCCGCTTGGTGACTCAAATGCACCAGATAGGTGCGGGAAGCTCCCACACGCCGGGCAAAGGCACAAGCCTCATCCAACGTCTGATGGGAAAAATGAGGCTCATGGCGCAAGCCATTCACCACCAACAACTCCAATCCGCGCAACATCTCCAAATCCCCGTCTGCCATAGACTTCATATCCGTAATGTAAGCCATGCCGTCTACCCTGAATCCCAAAATGGGCAAACGGGCGTGCATGACCGTAAAGGGCATGACGTGCGCACTGCCCACAGCAAACATTTCATGCGGACTCACTTCGTGGAGTTGCAACTTGGGCACGCCAGGATACCTATGTTCCACGAAACAATAAGGCAGGCTACGGCGCAAATGGGCGCAAGTACGCGCCAAGGCATAAAGGTCCACATCGCCAAAAACCCCAAAAGGACGCAAATCATCGATGCCTCCCACGTGGTCGTAGTGCTCATGGGAAAGCAATACGGCATCGATGCGGCGAAAATCATGAGGCAATATCTGCTGCCGGAAATCAGGGCCACAGTCCATCAGGATCCTCACTCCGCCCGTCTCCACCAGCAAAGACGTGCGCAGACGCTTGTCGCGAGGATCCACACTGCGGCACACCTCACATCCGCAACCGATTTGCGGCACTCCCGTGCTCGTCCCTGTACCCAAGAAAGTAACTTTCATTCCTTCACCTTTCCTACAATATTCACTTCAGGAAACAATTCGACACCGAAACGCTCCCGCACATCGGCCTGCACTGCCCGACAAAGCCGCAAGACATCCTGACCCGTGGCTCCACCACGGTTGACCAAGACCAATGCTTGCCGGTCGTGTACCGCGGCATGCCCCAGCGCGCGCCCTTTCCACCCACATCGCTCAATGAGCCATGCAGCCGGTATCTTTACCCGTCCGTCGCCCGCATCATAACAAGGCATGTCGGGGAATATGGCATGAAGCCTGGCATACACCGCACGGTCCACAATGGGATTCTTGAAAAAACTCCCGGCATTCCCTTCGAACATGGGATCGGGCAGCTTGGCCTGGCGGATGGACACAATCGTGTCCCGCAACTGTCGCGGTGTCACCGCCTCGGGCACAATCCCACCCGCCCGAAGCGCCTCACGCACACCGCCGTATTCCAAATTGGGATCAAACCTCCGCGAAAGCGTCAAACACACTTGTGTCACGGCATATCGCCCGCGCCACTTTCCCTTGAACACACTCTGGCGGTAACCATAACCGCATTCCGTAACCTCGAACACGCGCATGCTCCCGTCGTGCAAATCCACCGCCTCCACCGTAGAAATCACATCCTTCGCCTCAGCACCATAAGCACCGATATTCTGCACCGCCGCCGCACCTACTTCGCCGGGAATGCCGGAAAGGTTTTCCAACCCGTGAATTCCCCGCCCGACACAATAATCCACCAATTCGTCCCACACGACGCCGGCTCCCGCACGCACGCAGACCTTGCCGTCTGCCGCTTCCGCACAGACATCGATCCCTCGAATAGCCGAATGAAGCACAACGCCTTCGAAATCAGAAAGGAACAACAGATTGCTTCCCGCCCCGACATGCAATATCTCTTCCGGCCTGCCACTCCCCACAAAGTTTTCCCAAACACGCCGCAACTCATCCACATCTGCGTACTCCACAAAACGGGCAGCCTTGGCCGGAATGCCAAAAGTGTTGGTTACCGGATAGTCAATATACTCTGTCATTACGCTCCTTATTCAATTTTCATAAGACACAAGTTTCCATTCTCCCTTTTTCTTCTTGAAGGTCAGAATGTCCATCAACCCGTTGGCTATGCCTTGCTTCACCAGAATCATCCGTCCGGGATTGTCATAAGTCTGCCCGTAGCGGATGTTCGTCATACGTTCCGCAGGCAGCTGCGGCTTGAAAGCATCCCACTGCGCGTGGTCCAACGTGCCTTCCACCATTCCAAAATCGTCGTCGGGATCAGTCGTGACATAACGCAAAGGATCCGACACGCTCCGTGCCTGGAAGTCCGCGTCGGCCACGAAACGCCCATAAAAGTCCAAGAATCCCGCCAGCGGGGATTCTTCCAACGCATGAAGGCTCTCTTCCACCAACATCCATTTCCCTCCCCGGCGTTCAAAATGAAAGGTGCGGAAACGATGTTCTTTCAGAAGGATCCAGTCCATGTCCACATGGTCAAGGTCTGTGCTCTTCTCCAGTTCCATCTGTTCCTCTTCGTTGAAAAACACCGTATAGTAATCCCCGCCGCCAAACAAATCCGCGTGGCGCCATTGCGCCTTGGCAATCCAAGTTGTGTCGGCACGCGACGCAACCACGGGGAAAGGGAACACCACCCGGCTTACCTGGAATTTCTTCAGGCGGGAAAACTCAAAGACGAAATCATCAAACAACTCATCAGCGTTGGCCGGCAATTCCTCTTCCTCAGGTTCCGTCCCGGAATATAGCAGCAAGGAATCAAAAGCATCAGACGAAATGCCTGCCACAGAGTCCGCCGGACTGCCCGGCCCGGACATCACCTTCTCGCGACCGCAGGAAGCCAGCATGGCACCCAGCAACACGCACCACACGAAATTTTTCCTCATACTAACGCAGGAATAATCCTTTTAAAAAACATGCAAAAGTACAACTTTTACGGATAAAACCCACATGTTTTTGAGGATTATTGATTACCTTTGCAAGGTTTTTTTAGAATACAAACATTCGGATTATGACTGATAAGATAGAAGGACTTCTAAAGGAAGTGGACGGTTTGCAGGCATCCAGTGCAAAAGAAGCGGAAGCACTGCGCGTCAAATACCTCGGCAAGAAGGGAATTATCAACGACTTAATGGCTGACTTCAGGAATGTGCCGGCCGACCAGAAAAAGGCCGTAGGCATGAAACTGAACGAGTTGAAGAACAAAGCCCAAGAAAAAATCAACGCCCTGAAAGAGGCGGCCGACACGCAAGACCACGTGGCCGACGACATCGACCTGACCCGCACAGCCTACCCCGTCGCGCTGGGCACACGCCACCCGCTCACCATCGTCAAGAACGAAATCGTGGACATCTTCTCGCGCCTGGGATTCACTTTGGCCGAAGGCCCCGAAGTGGAAGACGACTGGCACGTGTATTCTTCCATGAACTTTGCCGACGACCATCCGGCACGCGACATGCAAGACACTTTCTTCGTGGAGGCTCACCCCGACATTGTACTTCGTTCACACACGTCGTCCGTACAGGCCCGTGTCATGGAACGCCAACAGCCCCCCATCCGCGTGATTTGCCCCGGACGGGTGTATCGCAATGAAGCCATCTCGGCACGCGCCCACTGTTTCTTCCATCAGGTTGAAGGGCTGTATGTGGACCGCAACGTTTCGTTCACCGACCTGAAACAAGTGCTGTTGCTCTTTGCCCAGGAAATGTTCGGCAAAGAAACCAAGATCCGTCTCCGCCCCTCCTATTTCCCGTTCACAGAACCATCGGCCGAAATGGACATCAGTTGCGACATCTGCGGCGGAAAGGGTTGCTCTTTCTGCAAATACACCGGCTGGGTGGAAATCTTGGGTTGCGGCATGGTGGACCCGGCAGTGCTGGACGCCAACGGCATTGACAGCAGGATCTACACCGGTTACGCTTTCGGCATGGGCATCGAGCGCATCACCAACCTGAAATATAAGGTGAAAGACCTGCGCATGTTCTCAGAAAACGACCTGCGTTTCCTGGAAGAATTCACATCGGCCAACTAAAAACCACGGTGGAAGACAAACTGGCCACACGCAGTTTTGTTTGCATACTGGCAGCCAATTTCCTTCTCTATTTCGGATTTTGGCTGCTAGTTCCTGTATTGCCGTTTTATTTGAAGGAAACCTTCTCGTGCGGGGAAGCCGCCATCGGCACCATATTGAGCTGCTACACCGTGTCGGCCCTCTGCGCCCGTCCTTTCATGGGCTATCTTTACGACGGCTTCGCGCGTAAGCCCATTTATATTGCCGCCTACTTCTTTTTCACGGCCATTTTCCTGGGCTATGCGCTGGCCGGGCTGCTCGCGGCATTTGTCATGTTGCGCGTGCTGCACGGCATCGCATTCGGGACCGTGACAGTGGGAGGCAACACGCTGGTGATAGACATCACCCCCTCCAGCCGGCGCGGAGAGGCATTGGGCTATTACGGGCTGACCAACAACATAGCCATGAGCATCGGCCCCATGACAGGCCTTTTCCTCCACGACTCCCACCTGGAGTATGAACACATCTTCAGCATCGGGCTGCTGACCTGCGCGCTCGGCTTCGTCTGCGCCCTGTGTGTCAAGGCTCCCCGGAAGGCTCCGGTCAGGCGCCCGCCCGTCTCGCTCGACCGCTTCATCCTGCTGAAAGGCATCCCGGCCGGCATCGCCCTCTTGCTGCTTTCCATTCCCTATGGCGCCACCACGAACTATGTGGCCATGTACGCCCGCGAAATAGGCCTGGATGTCCCCACCGGCTTCTTCTTCACCCTGATGGCCATAGGAATGGGAGTGAGCCGCATCTTTGCCGGGAAATACGTGGACCGAGGCTACATCACCCAGACCATCTCTTATGGTTTCTACGTGGTCATTGCCGCTTTTTTCCTGCTCTCCTGCTGTTCACGGATCGTGGCATGCAGCCATGCGTGGTGCACGTTCTCCTTTTACCTCGTCCCCTTCATGCTCGGCGTGGGCTTTGGCGTAATGTTCCCGGCCTACAACACCCTCTATGTCAACCTGGCTCCCAACAACCAACGCGGGACAGCCACCAGCACCTATCTGACCTCCTGGGACATCGGCATCGGGCTCGGCATCTCCAGCGGAGGCTACATCGCCGAACGATTCGCATTTGATGCGGTCTATCTTTTCGGCAGCATCCTGTGTGTGGCGTCCATGATGTATTTCAACCTCTACGTCAGTCCGCATTTCCACCGCAACAAAGTGCGTTAAAGGGCGAAATCCCGGGCAAAATCTGCCATAATGTCATTTCCTTCTCTTCTTACCCCCCCAATTGTAACCCACAAGCAACAAACAAGGGGGTATTTCTTGACTTATGTCAATTATTGCGCCCCCTACCGCAAGTTTCAGGCAGAAACTCTTGACCAAAGCCCTTTTTGGCTATAACTTTGCAATGTCAAAAGACAAAAGGACAACAGAATAAAGAGAAATAAATCCTCTGGAATAGGTAGAGGTTTTGAAAAGGTAAAAAAGATTGTTTAATAAAAAAAGGTAAAAAGATTATGATGACAACAAGTATTATGCTGTTTGCCGTAATACTTATGGCAGCAGTACTTTTGGTACTTTTCGCGGTAGTCGCCCTGACTAGCTTGCACAAAGAATCCAAATTGAACAAAGACTACTTCATGTCAAGCACATCCATGTGGTTCGGCCCCCACATCATGCGGCGCCACACGGCGTGCTGACCTGCACGGCTACCAGGCCCAAGAGCCTGAAACACTCGACTGATTCACATAATATTAAAGACGAAAAGCAGGGAGAAACGGGAATTTTCCATTCTCCCCGCTTTTTTTTGATGCCCGACACGCCATCTGCCTGCCATTTTGCGGGGACTGTAGAAACTCAGTGGGGATGAGCCTGAAATTTCCGGTGTTGAGGCGGAGAGAGGCCCCCTGCCACCTCGTGAAGGGAAAGAAAGCGTGGCGGAACAGGAAAATACCGCCCTCGAGAGGAATAAAAATTTCCCTCAAGCGATTAACGTTTTTTCCGCTTGAGAAAAAAAAGTTAATTGTTTGAGAAAAATCCACATGTTTCAAAAACCCATCTATTACACTGATTGTCAACAATATGCCATTTCAATATAAGGCCACATGGACTTGGGGATGGAGCCGGCAGAAGGGAGGAAGGGGAAAAAGCGTTTCCTCCACTAAGTTTCTACGGCTCCATAGAAACATAAGAGATAATCTTCATCGCACTGGGCAGATAAGACTCAACCCGGTGAGATGTCTTTTGGGGGACACCACTTTTAATGCCCCACAAGGGAATCCACCTCCTGAGATCCCAAACTCTCCGCATAGATAGCCATATGCTCCAACGTGCCCTCATAACCGCCAATCTGTATCTCGCGCCCTTCCAAAGACACGGGTTCAACACGCTGGTCCAGCAATCCGCCGCGATATACCGTGAGCCGGTTTCCGTCGTAAACCCACACCAAATCCAAGGTCTTCCAGGGAACATACCAACTGTCCCCGTTCGTTCCTGTTGAGTTCCGGGCCCATCCGTCGGACGTATACAACACATTCTCACTGGCATATATGGAGCCGCCGGACTTCAGATAAGGACGGGCCTGGGCATGCGACACGCCATACATCCAGTTCTCGCCCTGCAACAAAGTGCCATAATAGGCATCTGGCGACAGCGAAAGCCGCAACCACAGCGTGAACTTTTTGCCTTTGGGGCGCCGGATCGTGACCCTGTCTGTCTTTCCCATCCGGCGGGAGGCATAATCTTTTTCTGTTTTCGCTTTCGGAAGCGCGGCGGCCCGCAGCCCTTCCCAATCCGTGTGGATTGCCGTCGGATAGCCCTCAGGATAAGAGCGGTTCACCATCCAATAGTGGTAGTCCCCATTCATCCAAGCCAAACGCAGCCCGGAGCCATCCGAGGCCGGAAGCACATAGGGGCGCACATTATTCTTTTCCGAATCGCGGGTCACTTGTTCTTTGCGAACCACCTCCCCGTCCTCGTCCAACTCATATTTCCACAATTCATGCACGGATTTCCCACTTGCCCCCAGCGTGGGACGGGACAAGTAGAGAGTCTCGGGATGTGCCGGATCTATGGCCATGCCTCCACCATAGCAATACTCCGTAGGCGAAGTATGGAAAGGCCCCTCCACGGTTTCCAAAGACGACAGACTCCATTTGGCCCCGGTCCAACGGGCATAAAAATATTCATGCCGCCGCTTGCTTTCGTCGATCCGCACCATGGCCGCTATCGGCTGCCCCTCTGCATTCGTGCATAATTGCCACACCCAGTCGCGCTGATCTGCAGGCGCGTCCACGACCGTGGCCGGATGGCGTTGAAAATAATCTGCGGTCTTCTCTACCTTGAACTTCCCCTCTGAAATGACAGACAAACGATTTCCTTCCACGTCTTCCAACACAGGACAGACTTCCAGCAGGCCGCCGGCTCCGCGATGCGCCCGCAAATTGACCACATTGAAGTAAACCCAGTTGGGAAATTCATTATCCGGGTGCCCGGTGGTATAAACCATGTAGATTTTGTCTTTTCCATTACTATAATACTTGGCATAAGGGCGCGCTCCCGTGGACTGCACCATCTGATAGGGTCCCCACACCGTTTTCACCTCATCCAGCGCATCGGGAAGCGTGAAACGGGCTATCGTGGGATGCCACCCCACTCCGCGCCAGCAAAGATAAAAATGATCCGGATCATCACTGAGGATGAAAGGCGAAGGATAAGTGGTGTTGTGGCCGGTCGCGATGCGTTTCTCCTCGCCCAGGAAGGTGATATCGCCGGGCTTCCGGGACACGCGGTAATAAAACGCCGCCTCGTCCGTGTGACGGGAATATATAATAAGCACCCGCTCGTCTGGCAACACCAGAAAAGTCGGATTGTTATGGTCGTCCGGTTGAAAAGCCGACCGCACGAGCACCTCGTCCCGCTCCCCCGTCAGGAAATTCACTTGCACGGCCTTGATGTTCCCGTGCACGTCAATATATCCCACGTAGGAAGCATTAATCGTGCCGTTTTCGTTCTCATAGTGTAACGCACGCGGATCGGCGAACCAGCACCATGCGCCCTCCTTAGCCAGCGGATATCCGCTAAAAGCGGCAAAAGCCTTGCCGCACAACGCCCAACACAGCAACATGCCCGCCAGGCCAGTCATTCTTTTTATCATTATGTTTCAGGTTAATGTGTTAATGTGTGCTCATTCCTTATCAGCGTTCCTTGTCACCAGCACCTTGTCGATCCGCGCCCCGTCCATGTCCATGATTTCGAAGGCAAAACCGTTCCATTCCATCGTGTCGCCGCTCCGGGGGATGCGTTGCAGGCGGTCTAAGATCAGCCCGGCCAGCGTGTGATAACCTCCGGAGGTCTCATACAAGTCACTACAATCAAAATAACACAACAGGTCATACAAAGAACATTGCCCGTCTACCAGCCAACCTCCATTATTCGCCCGCTTGATGATCTCCGGCTCGTCTTCCTCGTTATCCATATTTCCCACAAGCCCTTCGAAAATATCCTTCAAGGTCACCAGCCCCACGAAATCGCCAAACTCATCACAAATCAAAGCGCGGCTGATTTTCTTCACCTTCATTTGTTCCAGCACTTTATAGATGCTCATTCCTTCATGGAAATACACTGCGTCCCGCGTCAGCCCGCCCAGATTGAAATTCTCTTCATTGAGGCGCATCACCAAATCCTTGAGCCAGACCATTCCCTTCACGTGGTCCAAGTCTCCATCGGCCACGGGATAGGATTCATACAAATCATGGTTCAGCACCTCCTTCACGTCTTCGGCCGTCATAGCCGTGTCCAGCCACACCACATCATTCTTGTGCGTCATGATAGAACCTATCTTCAGATCCCCCAAAAGGAACACACGCTGCATGATGTTCTGTTCCACTGGCTCCACGGCTCCTTCTTCTGCCCCCTCTTTTATAATGGATTTTATCTCCTCTTCCGTCACCTTCCCTTCTTCTTCCTTAATCCCCAAAAGGTTAAAAATGATCTCCGTGCTCTTGGACAACAACCACACAAAAGGCGACGCGATAATAGCCAGTATGTTCATCGGACGTGCCATGAGTTTGGCCACCGACTCAGCCACACTCAGCCCGATGCGCTTGGGCACCAACTCACCGAAAACAATCGTCAGATAGGTCACCAGCACGACGATAATGGCTTGCGCCAACACGGAGGCATAAGCCGCCGACATTCCACAAGACTTCAATACTTCTGTCAAATCCACGGCAATCTGATTGCCAGAATAAATACCGGTGAGAATGCCTATCAAAGTGATGCCAATTTGCACCGTAGACAAAAAACGATCCGGATTCCCCGAAAGATCCAAAGCCTTCTGCGCGGCCTTACTCCCTTTCTTTGCTTCTGTGGACAAACGGGACTTACGGGCAGAAATCATCGCCACCTCGGACATGGAAAACATACCGTTCAACAAAATCAGCCCAATAATAATAACAATCTCATTCATATTTCAATTTTTATGTTTCATCTCAAACAAAAACCATACCTACACCGCCAAAGCAATGAACTGAATGCACACCATCAATAAAACCATCGCAATCGGATACACCGTGGCATAGGCCACACCGGGAATGTTGCTGTCCACCATCGAATCGGCTGCGGCCAAACCTGGCGTGCTGGTCATGCCTCCGGTTATGGTGCCCAACAAGTCCAACAAAGAAATGCCAAACACCAAACGCCCGACCACCACCGAAACCAACATGGGAATCAACGTAATGCCCGCACCGACACCAAAGAGCAACCATCCGTTTTCCTGGAATGTGGCCACCAGTGTTTTGCCTGCAGAAGTCCCGACTTCGGCCAAAAACAGCAACAGTCCCAACTGTCTCAACAAATGATTCGAGGGACCGGACATAGACCATAGTATCGGCCCGGTCTTTCCAATCGCGCTCAACACCAAGGCCACGATCAGCACGCCGCCGGTCAATCCCGGAGAAAAAGACATGCTATCGCCAAACGACAGATTTAATTTCCCGAACAGAACTCCCAGCACAATCCCCATCGCTATCGGAAAAAAGTCTGTGTCTGAAAGCAATTTGGCATTGTTGCCCAACATGCAGGCCAGCCCGCTCAAGCCATCTTTCTCCCCCACAACCGTCAGTTTGTCGCCAAACTTCAACGCCAAATCGGGCGAAGGCACCAAGTCTATGCCGCTACGACGCACCCGCGTCACCGTGCAACCGAAGTTCTGATGCAAGTTCAACTCGCCGATCTGCTTGTTAACCATGGTCTTGTTCGTCAACAACAAAGACTGTATGTCCTGACTTTCCACCAGTGGCAATTCGCCGTCTTGCCGTTCTCCCAACAACACTTCCAGCTGGGCAAGTGCCTCCGCGCTCCCCACGGCCTGCACGTAATCCCCCTCATGCAACAGTGTTTCACCCATGGGGATAAGTATTTGTGAACCCGACTTCAGCCGCGAAAACACAGCACCGGCCATTCGCCCCACATTCAGTTGAGCCAATGTGTGCTCGAACACCTGAGGATTCGTCACTTTGAAAATGCAAGTCTGCAATTCGGGATATTTACTTCTCCGCTCCAGTTCAAGCCTGCGCGCTTCTTGCTCCAAGTCCACATGCAACAAACGCGGCAGGAGCTTTACAAAAAGAATCACGCCAATGACACCAAACGGATAGGCAATGCCGTAGGTAATGGAAGCCAACGGCGATCCCGTACTGTCTATGGCCGCAGCCAATCCGGGAGTACTGGTCAACGCCCCGGCCATGAGCCCCACCACTGCCGAGGTATCAAGCCGGAAAGCATATTTTGCCCCCACGGCCGTCAATGCCGCCGAAACCACGATGAGCAACGTGATCAAGATCAAAGTTTTGCCTTTGGCCCGGAAAGAATCAAAGAAACCAGGACCGGCCTGGATTCCGATGGTAAAAATGAAGAGAACCAACCCGAAATTGCCCAGCTCCTTAGGAATCGACACGCCAAAGTGCCCGAACAACAAGGCGATAAAAATCACAGCTGAGACATCAAGGGAAATCCCCCGCACCTTAATGCGTCCCAACATAAAGCCTAAAGCCACGATGAGAAACAAGGCGAAATAAGAAGAATTCAATAGCTCTTTCCACATAAATTCATATCCTCATGGATGTGCCCTGCAAAGATATGAATAAAAACGACAGTGCCCCCAAAAGTTCCTAAAAAACTTTCGGGGGCACCACCAGAATTTTATCTTTCCCAAACGCGGGGAAACAGGCGGAAGGAAAAAAGCCTAAACCGTTTCCCTTGCCACGATCCGGCATCTGCCAGAATCCCTGCCCGTCACTCGTTCATCGACAAAGCATTCCCGGCCCGCTGGGCATTTTTCACCGTTTCCGACGAAACAGCCACGTACTCGGTCGAAGTCCTGAACACCGGCATGTCGGGAGCAACCACCGTGATCACGACATTTTCCGTCTCGTTCTCATCCAAAAGCACTTGATGGGCGGCATTCACGCCATAGTAATACACCCCTTTTTTGGCATCAAATTTCGTCTCGCCCGGACGCAAGGAGTTACCCAGGCTGAAACGGATCACGCCGTCCTTCACCGTGCAACGTACAGAACGTGCCACTATGGAATCCTTGGCTTCCACACTGAAACCATAGTTCTCACCCTGGATAAAACGCACACGCGCAGGGATGTTGACACGAGCTTCTTTGAATGCCACTGTAATCACTTCGCTTGCATTCACGGCAGCTACCATCATGATGGCGCCTACCATCGTCATTAACTTCTTCATAACATCAATCTTTTTACCTAATTATTAATTAAATGGCCTATGGCCTTTCTCCTAAAAACACCACAAAGTTAGTGTCAGGACGACAAGGATGCAAGCAAAAAGACCTTTTTTAACAACCCCGCCGGCTTATTCTTGACCTGCGTCAAGAAATAGCCCCCTTGGAAAGAAAGCCATTGCAAAAAGATTTCATCTTGCTTACCCGCCCGCCTCCCAAAACACCCCCGCGGCTGCATTCCGGCAAAGTCTCCGCCCCCTTCCCGCCTCGCAATTCCACACAGAAGAAAGTGAAAAAGATGTTTTTTCAGCCATTTCTTGTTTCTGCATCTTTTTTTTAGTTAACTTTGCATAAATAAAAAGGATTATACAATAATATATAAGGTATGCTGACATTAAAGCTCATTAACGAGAAGACCGAATGGGTCATCAAAGGCTTGGAGAAAAAACACTTCGCCGGAGCCAAAGAAGCAATAGACAACGTGCTGGCCACGGACAAAAAGCGTCGCGAAGCACAGACGCAACTGGACATCAATTTGTCAGAAAGCAAAAAGCTGGCCGCACAAATCGGCGCGTTGATGAAACAAGGCAAAAAAGACGAAGCCGAAACCATCAAGGCGGAAGTCGCCCAGTTGAAAGACAAGAACAAAGCCTTGCAAGAAGCCATGGAAGAGGCTCAAAAAGAACTCACGACGCTGTTGTGCGCCATCCCCAACGTGCCCTACGACATCGTGCCAGAAGGAACCGGAGCCGAAGACAACTTGGTCGTGAAAATGGGCGGCATGGAAACAGAACTCCCGAAAAACGCCCTTCCCCATTGGGAACTGGCCAAAAAATACAACCTGATCGACTTTGACCTCGGTGTGAAAATCACCGGCGCGGGATTTCCCGTATATCGCGGAAAAGGAGCACGGTTGCAACGTGCGCTCATCAACTTCTTCCTCGACGAGGCACGCAAATCCGGCTACGAGGAAATCATGCCGCCCACGGTGGTCAACGCCGCTTCCGGCTACGGCACAGGCCAACTCCCCGACAAGGAAGGACAGATGTATCACTGCAACATGGACGACTTCTATCTTATTCCGACGGCGGAAGTGCCAGTGACCAACATTTACCGCGACGTGATCCTCGATGAAAAAGACCTGCCCGTCAAGAATTGCGCCTACACGGAATGCTTCCGCCGGGAAGCCGGCTCCTATGGCAAAGACGTGCGCGGACTGAACCGCCTGCACGAATTTTCAAAAGTGGAATTGGTGCGCATCGACACGCCCGAACATTCGGAACAGTCCCACCAGGAAATGCTGGCCCACGTGGAAGGACTGCTCCAAAAACTGGAACTGCCCTACCGCATCCTGCGGCTTTGTGGAGGCGACATGAGCTTCACCTCCTCCATCTGCTACGACTTCGAAGTCTACTCTGAAGCACAGAAACGCTGGTTGGAAGTCAGCTCCGTCTCCAATTTCGACACCTATCAGGCCAACCGCCTGAAATGCCGTTACCGCCGCGCAGAAGACAAAAAGACAGAATTGTGCCACACACTCAACGGATCGGCACTGGCCTTGCCACGCATCGTGGCCGCCATTTTGGAGAACAACCAGACCCCCGACGGCATCCGGGTGCCAAAGTGCCTCGTGCCTTATTGCGGCTTCGAAATGCTGGACGACCAACCCTATTAAAGAAAAAACTTTTTATAACCATCCAAAACGAATTGCCACATGAACAAAATCATAAGCAAAAGCCAATTTTCGGAGAAGGTGTTTAAATTTGAAGTCGAAGCACCTCTGATTGCCAAGGCGCGCAAAGCAGGCCATTTCGTCATCGTGCGTGTGGGCGACAAAGGTGAACGCATGCCACTGACCATCGCCGGTGCCGACCCGGTGAAAGGCACCATTACATTGGTGGTGCAAGAGGTCGGACTTTCTTCCACCAAACTGTGCAACCTGAACGCCGGAGATTACATCACCGACGTGGTTGGGCCGCTCGGAAAAGCCACACACATCGAGAAGTTCGGCACTGTCGTCTGCGCCGGCGGGGGCGTGGGCGTGGCTCCCATGCTTCCCATCATTGAGGCCCTGAAGGCCGCAGGAAACCGCGTGATTTCCGTCTTGGCCGGACGCACTAAAGAACTGATCATCCTGGAAGACGAAGTGCGCAAACATTCCGACGAAGTCATCATCATGACCGACGACGGCAGTTACGGACAGAAAGGCTTGGTGACCGCCGGCATCGAAAGCGTCATCCAGCGCGAGAA
>CALUNJ010000046.1 GCA_944321975.1 uncultured Paraprevotella sp. | reverse complement strand
CGAACTCAACCTTAACGAACAACAATACAACGACGCCTACGAGATCAACCTGGACTACCTGATGAACATCCGCACGGCAAGCGATGCCTCCGGAGTGTATCTGGAATGCCGCAACGCAGACTTGCGCTACATCCTCCACGATTGGCAATACGCCTTGTTCCAGGCTGCCACTTACTTCTTCCGCCCCATTCTATGGCGGGCCACGGGATGGTTCCTTCCCATTTACACCATCTACTCCCCCACTTTGTTTTATTACGGGCCGCCAAGAGTGTACCACGTCTATCGAGGAGGGCATTTCCAATATCGGCACGAACATCGGGTAAGTTTCTACGCCCATCGCCGCCCGGCATGGCACGGCGGACTACGTGGAGAAAGCCGCGGACCGCTGCCTGGAAGACCAGCCCCGCCACGTGAACCTCACAGGGGAAACGGGTTCCGCTTCGAACCTGTCGGACGGCCACAAAGGCCGGCAAATCCCGCACCCCGCCCGAACCACCACGGCGGAAACGGTTTCAAGTTTGAAGCAATAGGCACTCCGCCGAGAGAGGCAGGGCACTCAAACGGAACCTCGTCGCGCCCGACGACAAACCGGCCGCCCACAAACAGCACCACTCGTCCCGCGAGAAATACGCAGCCGAACGCGAGGAACCACGGAAGAACCACCCCGGCCACGACACGCCCGACAACGTCGCAAAGGAACGACAGCCGCTACACCCGGAAAAGTTCCACACGTACAACGGTGAACAACGTGCCCAAACGAACGGAGATGCGTCCGAACACCCAACGGACAACCATCAAAAGAGAAGCGCGCCCGACAAACCGGAACAGCCCCAACGGGGCGCGGCGTGGCACACCGGCACGACAACAACGGCAAGCACGCTAAGGAACCGATGCGCAGAAATGCAAACTATGAATAAGTCTATATGTAAACCAAACAACTATGAAAAGTCGATGTTTTTTTTTCATTGACAGCAGAAGCGGCGGCCTTGTGACAAGGCTGCCGTTTTTTCAAACGGATCGTGCCACATTAAAAAACGGTGGGGCATTAACGGGAAGCCGTCTTTTCCTGTTCCTTGCCAAGGAAAAGGTTTCCAGTTCCGGGCTTTTCGTGTGACAACCCCGCCCCCTCAGTCCCCCACGCCAGATTGAAAGTCCGGCACGGAAGGGGATGGCCTCATCGGAAAACCTACGCGGCCCACCCTCGTCGCACCCCTCTCCCTCCCGTAAACTCCAGCCCCAAGTCCATGCTGTCCCATTTTTGGAAAAACATTATTCTATTAATAATCAACAAAGTAGCAACATCTTGAAAAACTCTGGTTTTCCTCAAGCGATTCACATTTTTTTCTCAAGCAAAAAAAATGTGAATCTCAAGAGGGAAATTTTCGTTCCTCTCGAGCACGATTTTGTCCTATCCCGCCACGCGGTATTTCCTCCGCCACGAGGCCGTGGAAACGCCTTCCGCTTCAGTGCCAGCTATATTTCGAGCTATCCCCAGCCACCTTGACCGCTCCTTAACCCCCAATGTCGGCCGCTCCGGGCTTTGTTGCATTTTCCGGTCACGCCCCATCCTTTTCGGCAATCAATCTTGCCGCATTAGCATCATTTCACAAGAAAAAATTCCAATTTTCGACATTTTATCCCTAACTTTGACGAAAAACGCAGCAAACCACATGCAAGAAAGGCCAAAAGGGAATTGACACTCCGGGACAAACCGCCACAAGGAACCGTCCTCTCCAACAGCCGCAGCACCGTGGCTCAAATCCCGCATCATTTAAAACCTCATAAAGCACATCGGAAAAATGAAAAAGATCAGATTCATGGCAGTAATGGCGACTGCATTTTCCCTCGCCATATCGAGTTGCCAAAAAAGCATGGAAAGCCAGATTATGGGCAAATATGAACATCCGGACCTGCCGGGGCAAACTTTTGAATTTGGCGAAAACGGGAAATATACCAATATGGCCAAAGCAGGCGCATTGGACTGCACCGTACGTTGCCCCGGCACTTGGACTGTGGACGGCGACAGCCTCATCATCCTTCAGGATGCAGAGAAGACGACCTATGAATTCGGCGACAGCGTGACAGATGAAATCAAGGAGTTTGTGAAAAAGATGCTGACGGAAGCGGCCAAAAACGAGCCGGAACGTCTGGCGTTCAAAATAGCCGGAGTGGACAGTACGGCCTTGAGCCTGGGAGCCAACGACAAAATAATGACCTATAAACGAATCGAATAGAATGCGGGAGCCGAAGCCTCATTCAAAACCATCGTGAGCACACAGGCATCAGTCCGCCAGAAGGACAAATGAATGACAAGGGCAGACGGAACCTCATCAACCGCCTGCCCTTGTCATGAACAAAAACACGCCACCACAAACAAATCCATTGTCGACGCAACAGCCTGATGGCGCATTCCTCAAATTTTCCCCAACTTCCAACCGCCACGCTTCATATAACCATAACAAAGCACAAGGATGCATAAGCCATAGACATGCTCAGAAGTCCAACACCATGCCACGTCGAAGCGTAAACGCTGGATGACAATATAAATATACAGCGTATAAAAACAAAGCGTGAACAACTCCAGCGCAAATGCCATGCGCGTGTTGCCCGTGCCAGACACCGCCTGGAAATAGATGTTGCCCGGCGCAATCAGCAACGGAGTGGTGCAATAGACCCACAAAGACGGAATAGCCGCCGTGATCAAGTCGGGAATATTCGTATAGACGCCCAATATGACCTCGGGGAACAAAGCAAAAAGAACCACCATGGGCAGCACGATGAAATAAGTGATCCGCACATGTTGGCGGATAGTAGCCATCACGGCATCCTCGCGCCCCGCACCGATAAGATTGCTCACCAACGCACTACACGTGGAAGCAAAAGCAGCCACCACCATGAATGGTATGCTGGAAATGTTGCGCACCACATTCGTGATGGCCAATGCCCGCTCCCCCAAATGTTCCACAAACAAGAAAAAGAGGAACCACGTGGAAAGAGAAATGAAATTCTGTATCATCGTCCAAAAAGACACATTCAGGATGTGCTGCAATTTCCGCCAACTATAACGCACGGGACGATTCAGCCCATACTTGGCCAAATCCACACGCCGGACGGTATACACCACAAAGAAAACCAACGACACCAACTCGGCCAACGAAGAACCAATAGCGGCTCCGGCAATCCCCAAAGCGGGAAATCCGAATTTCCCGTAAATCAGGATGTAGTTGAACACGACATTGGAGAGGACCATCACCACAGAATTCAACGTAAGCGTCTTGGTCTGTGTGGTCCCCACGAAAAACGCACGGAACATCACAGCCGCAAAAGAAAAGAAAAAACCAAAGATGCGCCAATCCAGATAGCTCAAGGCGGCTCCTACGATATGCGGAGAAGAAACAATGGCCGGCAGCAACACGGGGGACACCAATTTTGACAAGACAAAAGCAAACAAGGCAAGCCCCAACACAAAATAAAGCCCTTGATAGAAAATCCCCCCTATTTCATCATAATGCCGCTCGCCATTACGGCGCGCTATAAGAATCTGGGCACCAATGCCAAAGCCGAACCCCATCATGAATATCACCATATAATACACTCCGGCTATGGCCGCCGCGCCAAGTTCCACCTCGCCCACACGCCCAAGAAACGCCGTGTCCGTCATTCCTATCATCTGCTCCATCAAAAGACTGATCAAAATAGGATAAGCAATTTGGAATATTTCCTTCCCCGAATAAGCCGCCTTCATTCCATTTCCCTGAGTTGTCATCTTGCAAAAAATCAATAGAAGCGGGCAAAAATAGCAAAAATACGTGAAATAGCCAATAAAACCCGCCCTAAGTTTCAAACGCCTTTGACGGTTTTCCATTATCTTATGCACACACAAGAATGGAATCTAAAAACTTCAACATATTTTTCTAAAAGGACAAACAATGGCATCAATCAAAATCAAATTCAGGCCTTCTACGGTAGAAGGAAAAGCGGGCAGTATCTATTTTCAGCTAACCCACCAGCACGTGACCAAGACCCACAAAACAAGCTACAAAATCTATCCCGACGAATGGGACGAACGCACCAAACATATCATATTCCCGCCCTCCCGGCCAGAGCGGCACGACCTACTAAGATCCTATCGGAAAAAACTGAAAAAGGACCTTCTTCGAGTCAGCGAATGCCTCGCCTACCTGAATCGGAAGAACACCCCTTTTTCCGCTGAAGAATTTATAAATCTCTGCAAAAAGCGGTTAAGCACCAACACCCTGACAACGCTTATGAACCCCATCATCGACCAAATGAAAAAACAAGGGCGCGTCCGGACAGGAGAAACTTACCTTTGCGCACTACAAAGTTTCATGCGATTCAGGAAAGGCGAAGAAATCATATTGGACGAAATCAACCAAGATACCATCAAATCTTATGAAACTTATTTGAAACAAGAACAACTTTCCCTCAACACCATCTCCTTCTACATGAGAATCCTGCGAGCTGCCTACAATAAAGCCGTAGAAAACGAACTTACGGCTCAACGTTATCCATTCCGTCACGTTTATACCGGAATTGAAAAGACTATAAAACGCGCTGTCCCCATACAAACCATCAAAGAAATTAAAGGTGCAAAGATTCCGTCCCAAAGCGCCCTGGATTACGCACGAAACATGTTTCTTTTCAGTTTTTACACTCGTGGAATGTCATTTATCGACATGGCCTACTTGAAAAAAAGGGATTTGCAATTCGGCATCCTGACCTACCGGCGCAAAAAAACCGGCCAAATGCTTTCCATCAAATGGGAAAAATGCATGCAGGACATTTTAGACCAATATCCCGCCAACCCGACAGAATACTTATTGCCCATCATATTGTCCTCCACAACCGACGCACGGAAACAATACCGCAATGCACAAACGCTGGTCAACAGAAAACTAAAAAACCTATCCTCACTGGTGCAAAGCCCATACCCTCTTTCCATGTATGTGGCGCGCCACTCCTGGGCCAGTATAGCAAAAAGTAAAAACATACCCATTTCCATCATCAGCGAAGGAATGGGGCATGATTCTGAAACTACCACCCAAATCTACCTCGCCTCATTAAACACAACCGTCATAGACCAAGCCAATCTCCTTATCCTTAATGAGCTATAAGCATCTGTCAAACATATTCCCCGTTCGTATTTCCATGAACAGGGAATATGTCTTTTTCATACCCATCCGAAATCAGCTGTGCTTTTCCCCATCATTAAACCGGAACTTGGCATGCAAAAAATCGATGTTCAACTTGGATGTCCCCCGCAGAATTGCCACTACCCCCGTCACGAAACTGTAGAACCGTCCTCCGCTCCATTCCGACAGCTTCACTTTTCTTCTTTTGCCGCACAAGCGGGGCACAAACCCTTAAGCACATAATTCACCCCACGGAGCACAAACCCGTCCGGAGCCTCCACCATCGGAACAGCCTGTTGACGGAAACAAAAGGCACGATGGCAACTTTCACAATAGAAATGGACATGCTGGTCGCTCACCGAACACGTACAATCGTCGCTACACACGGCATACTTCAATGCCCCCGACCCGTCATCGACCACATGGATCAAATGGTGTTCCATGAATAGCGTAACGGTACGGGAAATCGTTGATTTGTCCACAGTCTGCAAAGTCTCCTCCAAATCATGCTGGGACACAGCCCGATTCAGTTCCAACATGGTACGCAAAATGAGCAGACGCATGGCCGTAGGTTTGATTTCACGTATCTTCAATTTGTATAAACAAACGTCTTCTTCCATGATGTGTTGTCCCTTTCTTCTGAAATAACCAGATAAAGATACGACTTAATCCGGATGAAAAAGTGAACCCTTAATATTTTTTATCACACAAAAGCCGCATGGCATTCAATATGGCCAACAAGGCCACGCCCACATCGGCAAAAACGGCAGCCCACAACGAAGCAACCCCCATCGCCCCCAGCACCAGAATGACCACTTTCAAGCCAATGGCCCCCACGATATTCTCCCATACGATGTGACGCGTGCGGCGCGCGATCTTGATGGCGGCCGCGATTTTCGAAGGCTGGTCGGTTTGCAAAACTACATCAGCCGCCTCAATGGCCACGTCACTCCCCAAACCACCCATGGCTATCCCCACATGGCTCGTGGCCAACACCGGCGCATCGTTCAATCCGTCGCCGACGAAGGCTACCTTATCCCCCGCAGCTTTTGCCTCTTCGATGTGGCGCACCTTATCCTCCGGCATCAAATCCCCGAAATAGCTCGAAACGCCCAACTGCCCGGCCAGCTTACCCACCAAGGGAGACTTATCGCCCGACAGAATACAAAGCCTCCTGATTCCCAGATCCTTAAGCAAACTCACGGCCATCCAGGCATCTTCTTTCGGTTCGTCGGCCAACAAAAGGAAACCGGCATAACGACCTCCGACCGCAACGGCCACTATGGTATCAGGAATTTGAGACAGGCTGTCGGGACAAGCCACTCCTTCCCGGCGGAGCAGCCTCGGATTTCCGGCCAAGATGGCACGCCCTTCAACCATGGTGCGAACCCCCATTCCGGCCATTTCATGCGTGCCGGCCGGCACCGGGACAGACAAGCCGCATTCCGCCGCATATCCGCACACGGCATGTGCGATGGGATGCGTGCTGCCGGTTTCAGCTGCCGCGGCATACGCCACCAGGCTTTCCGGAGCGACCCCTTCAGCCGGAGATACGGACTGCACCCTGAACACCCCACGCGTCAACGTGCCAGTCTTGTCAAACATAATCGTATCCACATGGGCAACCGCGTCCAGATAATTACTGCCTTTAAAAAGTATCCCTTTGCGGGATGCAGCTCCTATTCCGCCGAAATATCCCAGCGGAATACTAATTACCAACGCACAAGGGCAAGAGATGACGAGAAACACCAACGCTCGATAGAACCACGCATGGAAATCAAAAACAAAAGCGGGCTGAACCATCGACCACACCCAAGGCACCACCACCAGCAACAAAGCCAACCCCGTGACAACCGGCGTATAAACGCGGGCAAACTTACGGATGAACTGTTCGGCGGGCGCCTTGCGCGATGTGGCATTCTGCACCATGTCAAGAATACGCGAAAGCGCACTGTCCGTAAACTTACGCACAACACGGATGCGCACAATCTGATCGGCCGGTATCATTCCGGCCAGCACCTCTTCACCTGTCGCGATCCGCCGCGGCACGCTCTCGCCCGTCAAGGCTGCCGTATTGAACAAAACGGCCCCATCCGCCACCACTCCGTCAAGAGGAACGCGCTCGCCTGTCTTCACCTCTATTTCCTCGCCGATCTCCACCTCGCCAGGAGCCACGGACACCCAATGCCCGCTCCGCCAAACCGTAGCCTTTCGTGGACGCACGTCCAACAAGGACTTGATATGACGGCGGGCCTTTTCGACCGCTTTGTCTTGGAACCATTCTCCTATGGAATAAAAAAGCATGACGGCAAGCGCCTCCGGATATTCCCCGATATAAAAAGCTCCCAGCGAGGCCACAAGCATCAGCGTGAACTCATTGAAGAAGTCATGTTTCCGGATAGTGTGCCATGCTTCCCTCATCACCGGCATGGCCACCGGAACCCATCCGGCCAAGAACCAACACAAAGCAACCCACTCTCTTTGGAAAAACGGGACCTTGCTCCATTGAAAAACCAATCCGCCCAACAGCAACACCATAGAGAACGACAACCGGATACAAGTGTTCCAGCCTTCCGAGGCGGAGGACACTGCACAATGTGAATGCGCGCAGCCACAAGCATGTTCATGTGTACTCATTGCTTTTTGTTTCTTTTATTCTGGAAGCAAAATTACACTATTTTCCCTGCAACTTGGTTGCATAAAACGGAGCCAGGCTCACTCCTGTTCCGGACCATCGAAATCCGTCCCACAGCAACAAGCCCGGCCCCTTAAACATTCACACCACACCGCGCGGCTATTTCACTTCAATTCCAAGGCCACGATGCTCATAGGCGGCATTTTCACAACCAGCCGCCCTCCCGACAATCGGGCATCCTTGAATTCCGCCGGTTTCACCACATCAGGCTGCTCAAAAGTGTTTTTATCTGAAATGTTCTCCGAAGTAAGGATCTGCCCCGTTACCGACCGGACCGCGACACCGGCCAAGTCGACGGTTACTTCATTGGCTTGCTCCAAATCCACATTAGACAACGAAATGTGCAACGCCCCGTCCTTCGCCCGCGAAGCCGTGACCCCCAGCAAAGGCAGCGTGCGCTTCTCGCCGTCGGCTCCCATCTTGGCTCTCACCTGCTTCTGCCCGCACATCACATCCAATGGAAGATAAGTCGCGTCCTGATGCACATTGTACATTTTGAATACATAATATGTAGGCGTAAGCACCATTTTGTCCTCTTGGGTCAGGATCATGCTTTGCAGCACATTGGCCACCTGCGCGATATTGGCCATTTTGATGCGATCGGTATATTTGTGGAACACATTGAGCGACAAGGCCGCCACGAACGCATCCCGCAGGGTGTTCTGCTGATACAGATGCCCTTTGATGGTGCCCGGTTCCTCGTCCCACCAAGTTCCCCACTCGTCCACCATCAAGGCCACGCGCTTGTTCGGGTCGTATTCGTCCATGATCCGGGTGTGCTCCCGGATGCAATTCTCAATGTCGAGACACTTCCCCATGGTCCAATAGAAATCCTCCTTGGAAAAGTCCGTGGCCGAACCTTTGCTGCCGGTCCATCCCGCCACCGTATAGTAATGCAACGAAAGCCCGTCCATGAAGTTACGGGCCCGGTCCATCATCACCTCAGTCCAATGCAAGTCATACTCCCCCGACCCGCTGGCGATCTTAAACAAGCTATTGCCGTTGTAACTCCGGCAATACGTCTGGTAACGGCGATAAAGGTCGGCATAGTATTCCGGCCGCATATTGCCGCCACACCCCCAACTCTCATTGCCCACGCCGATATATTTCACCCGCCAAGGCTTTTCCCGTCCATTCTGCTTGCGCAACTTGGCCATCGGCCCGTCTTCTGCCGTCATATACTCCACCCATTGCGCAGCCTCCTGCACCGTCCCGCTCCCCACGTTCATGGAAACATAAGGCTCACACTCCAACAACTCACACAGGTTGAGAAACTCATGCGTGCCGAAGCTGTTGTCTTCCACCGTGCCGCCCCAATTGTTATTCACCATACGGGGCCGGTCTTCCTTCGGCCCGATCCCGTCACGCCAATGGTATTCATCGGCGAAACAACCTCCAGGCCAACGCAACACGGGCACTTTCAACTCCTTCAACGCCTGCAACACGTCGTTGCGGTAACCGTCCGTGTTGGGAACGGAAGAACGTTCGCCCACCCACAGGCCGCCATAAATGCAAGTGCCCAGATGTTCGGCAAACTGGCCATAAATTTCCTTTGGAATAACTTGGGTCGCCCGTTCCGGATATAAACGCACCTGGGAGGTCTCCTGCGCCATCAACGGCATGGCAGCCATAAAAGCCGCCCCAAAAATCAGTCGAAATGCTTTCATAATATCAAAATTGGTATTAAATCGCCACAAATATACACATCTTTTTTGAACCGGCACTCTTTTTTGGTTAACTTTGCAAGCAAAAACCGACTTTATGACCTCAAAAGACATATCCAAGAAATGGGGCATACCGGCAGGATGCGTTCTTGGCCTGCTGTTTCTGCTTGCCTTATACCTGATGTTTCTCCACCCCACATTCAGCATCCAGGAGACCGCCTATCTCTATGTAGACCACGACGACACCCCCGACTCCGTGGCAGCGAAGATCAAATCCACCGGGCATCCCGGCATTGCCGCCGGCTTTCCCGTGCTGTCCGCCATAGGCGGGTATACGGTGAAAAGCGGACGCTATGCCATCCGGCCGGAGGATCACATGCTGTCTCTCTACCGCCGCCTCAGGCAAGGCCGACAGGCTCCCGTGCGCCTCACGATTCCCACAGCCCGCACCATGGACCGCCTGGCCGGCACACTGAGCAAAAAACTGATGCTGGACTCGGCCACCGTGGCGCGCAGCCTTGCGGACTCTGCCTTCTGCCACCGTTACGGTTACGACACGGCCACAATCGCCTGCCTGTTCATCCCCAACACCTACGAGGTCTATTGGAATATCGGCCTGGACCCTTTCATGCAACGCATGCAAAAGGAATACAAAACATTTTGGAACCAGGAAAGGCTTGACAAGGCGAAAGCGGCGGGCCTGACCCCGGAAGAAGTCGCCACGCTGGCCTCCATCGTGGACGAAGAAACGGCCAACAACGCAGAAAAACCGGCAGTGGCCGGCATGTATGTCAACCGCTTGCGCCGCGGCATGCCCCTTCAGGCCGACCCTACGATTAAGTTTGCCTTGCGAGATTTTTCCCTCCGGCGCATCTATCACGGTCATCTGGAAGTGGAAAGCCCCTACAACACCTACCGTAATCCCGGACTGCCCCCGGGGCCCATCCGCATCGCGTCGATCGCCGGCATCGAGGCCGTGCTGAACTACACTCGCCATGATTTCCTCTACATGTGTGCCAAAGAGGACTTTTCCGGGACCCACAACTTCGCCCGCACCTACCAAGAACATCTGGCCAACGCCGCCAAATATTCCGCCGCACTAAACCGCCGGGGCATCAAGTGAAAAGAACGGGGCGGCAGAAAATTCAGCGGGGGCTGTTTTCCCGCTTCCTCACCAAACGGGAAGTATACCCCTCTCCGTTTTTCTTTCGCGCGGACTGAACTTCGGATCCTTCGTGCCGGATTTGCAAGGCATCACTGCCTACCGGGACGTTCACAATCCGGCGAAAACACCACTTAGGCATGCACGCCCACGAAAAATTCCAAGCCTATCGGGGCTTATTTTGAAGGAAAAACTTATTCCACTAAAAATCAATAAAGTATGCATCACTCGAAAAACGTGGATTTTTCTCAAGTGATTCACATTTTTTTCTCAAGCCTAAAAAAGGTTAATCACTTGAAGAAGATTTGCGCCCCTCTTGAGACTGGCCTCGTCCTCTTCCGTCACGCTGCCTTTTCCCCCACGAGCCTGTAAAAACCTCCGCGTCAACACCGCAAACTTTCAGACCGTCTCGCCAAATCCCTGCGGCTCCCCAAAAAACTTCCGCTAAAAAGTACAAGGGCCGGACAATCACTGCCCAGCCCTGCATCCTAACTTAACTAATATATGAAAAAACCTATTAAAAAAAAATACCTCCTTACCCATACAGGTAGCGCAACTGCTCCCTGACTTTCTCCGTGGCCTTCTTCACGTTATATTCCACAGAGCGCCATGTCAGGTTCATGTGGTCGGCCACTTCACGATAACTCTTTCCTTCCATCCGGATTTCGCTGAAAGCCACCCGCTCGCTCCATGGCAACCGATAAACGGTCTGCCCGATGATGCGGAACAACTCTTTTTGACAAAGCGCGGCCAATTCGTCTTCCGATATGCGGTCGGCGGTCTGCTTCATATAATCCTTGGCATCTTCCAGCCGTTGCCTCCGGCGCACAATGTCCAGGCACTTCCGGCACACCATGGAATAAAACAGGCTCGACACATTCAGATTCGCATTCAAACGATCTCCCAATTCCAGCATGCGCAACAACACATCGCCCACCACATCACGCGCCTCTTCCGCATCGTGCAGGAAAGAACAAGCATATCGCACGGCCGATTGATAATGTTTGTCAAACAAACCCTTGTAGTCGAATTCCTTTTCCATGTGTTCACGGTTTATCTTTAAGTACGCTGCAAAGGTAACGACTACGCGACAGACTTTGATGCATAAAATGTTGCTACAATACGCACAAACCGTTGCAGGACCCACAAAAACAACATTTCATGCATGTCAAAACAACATTTCATACATATTTTGCAGGCAAAGGTAACAAAACTGCCCTGCCTTTGATACATTCTAAAACCATTTTTACTATCTTTGTTTCGGATTACCTAATGAAATAATGAAAGATTTTCGGATTCTTATCGTCATATTTCTTCTTTCCTTCCTGCCACGAAACGCCTTTTCGTCCGCAGAAAGATTCAAGCTGCTGGACACCAGCAACGGCTTGTTCAACAACCAAGTGCGCTTCCTGACCCAAATGGAAGACGGGAAAATCCTGGTCTACACCGAAGGCATGTTCAACGTCTATGACGGCAACCGGTTCGAGCCGCTCGTCTGCAACCTGAACCATACACTCCCGCTGGGCATGCACAATATCTGCACGGCATACGATGGCGGCAACGGCCTGCTGTGGGCAAAAGACTATTACCGGCTTTATCTGATAGACACACGCACGCAACGTTTTTGCCTTGACCTCAAGGAACGTTTCCGCGCCTCAGGACTCCAGGAGCCCTTGAACGATTTCATCCTGGACCGGGACAAGTCGGCATGGCTCATCACCGCAAGCGGGAAACTCTACCGCTACGACTGGAAAAATCCGGCACAACTGGTATATACCCCTTCGGCCGAAGAAAAAAAATCCGGCATCAAAGCCAAAGATGTCATTCAAGCCGGCCCGTTCCACCTCATTTTCCTCAACACGGGGAAAATGCTCTGCTGGGAAGAGAAAACCGGACGCGTCGTGGGAGAAGACCTCACGGCGGCCAACCCGCCCGTGCCCTCGGAAGCCTTCCGCACGGCATGGCTGCAAACCGACAGCCAGCACCTGCTCATTTCCATCAGCCACACGGAAGGTTACGTCTACCTTTACAACATATATACCCGGCAGTGGAAAGTCGTGCTCAAAGGAATCGCCATCAATGACATCAAGAAAGACCGGAAAGGTTATTTCTGGTTGGGAGGAAACAACATCATCGTCAAGCTGTCTCCCCAATACGAGGTGGTGCACAAGATAGACAAGCTCGAACTGCCCGACGGGCGCCAGGTGCAAGACTTCGTCATGTCCCTGCTGATTGACAACCGCCAGGGCCTTTGGGTGGGCACGGGCAGTTTTGGCATCCTGAAGTCGCTCCCCAAGGAACACTATGTGGAATATTACGCCAACGACGCCGCGGCACACGACGGGGGAAAGATCATACGCAGCCTGGCTCCTTACGACAACAGGTCGCTGCTTGCCGGCACCCTGCAAGGCATATTCCTGTTCGACACCTCCGACAAGACCTTCCGCCCGTTCCAGCCCGAGATTCCCGGACTCTATTGCTCCAACATCCAAAAGGACGCACAAGGCAGATTCTGGTTCTGCACCCGGCAAGGTTTGTTCTGCCTACAAAACGGGCAAGTCATGCGAAAAGACCGTCAGGCAACCGGAGGAAGGCCCACACAGACGGTCAGGTTCTGCCTTCCCCTCTCCGATGGAAAGCTCTTGGTTTGCTTCAACCTGAAGGATTTGTATCTTTACGATCCCGAAAAGGAAATTTCCGTGCACCTGGACGAGAAAAATCCGGAACTGTCCCGCAGCCGGGTAATGAGTTTCGCAGTGGAAACCCAGCCCGGGAAATTACTCATCGGCGGACAAAACGGACTTTTCGAATATGACATCGCCCAAAACACCATACAGCCCCCTGCATGGATTGCCCCATGGGAAAAATACAGCATCAAATACAACTGCGCGCACATGGAAAAAGCCCACGTCTGGATCGGGACTCAGAACGGGCTGATCTGCCACGACTACCGCGAGGGAAAAACCATCAGGCTCGACATGGAGAACGGACTGCCCAACAACTGCATACAAGGCATCACGGCCGACACGGAAGGGCGTTTGTGGGTGTCCACCTCCAACGGCGTCGCGCAAATCTCCCCCGGAAAAGGAAATGCCAGATTCTCCGTGGCGCGACTGGAGGCACAAGACGGCGTGCAACCGGGCGAAATGATGGAACAATCCATCGCCGCCATGCCAGACGGGCATGTGTATGTCGGAGGCATCAAGGGCATCACCGACATCGGCCCGCACGTGACCGACTATCCGCAGGAACGCCTCATGCCCAAACTCGTGGGACTGCGGGTCATGAACCAGCCCATCAACAACGAAGGGGTCTTAAACGGCCGGTTACTTCTGCCCGAAGGATTCTCCTACACGCGCGAGCTCCGGCTGGAATATTATGAAAACTTTCTCGAACTGCGCTTCTCCGCCCTGGACTATGACACCCCGCAGCACACGCGCTACCGCTACCGCCTGGACGGATTGGACAAAAACTGGAACTACACGGCCGAACCCACCGGCATCTGCACCGCGACTTATACGTCGCTGGCTCCTGGCACTTACACCCTGCACGTGCAGGCCGCAATGGGACACACGCCGTGGGACACAGCCGTATCGGAATGGCAAATCACCATACTCCCTCCGTGGTGGAAAACGTGGTGGGCATACACCTTATATATAATAGCCGTCCTGCTCGCCGCTTATTACGTCATCGAACTGTACCTCGCCTACAAGCGTTCCCGGATGGAAGCCGAGCAAGAAAACCTGAAACGCCAGAAAGAACAACAATTGGACGAACTCAAGTTCCGCTTCTTCACCAATATCAGCCATGAGTTCCGCACCCCGCTGGCACTCATCATCACCCCGCTCGAACTGCTCATCCGCAATTCCACGGAAGAAACGTTGAAGAAGGAACTGGGAAAAATCCTCGGCAACGCCAAGGAACTGCTCAAACTCGTGAACCAGCTGCTCGACTTCCGCAGGCTTGAACAGAAAGGAGAACGCCTGAAACTCTCCACCATACATCCCAAATCCTTTTTCGAAGAATGCGTGGACTCGTTCAAGGAACTGGCCCGCGAGCAACACATCATGCTGACCTGCGACTGCCGGTTTGCGGAAGAAGACACCTTCAACCTGGACCGGGAAAAAATCGTAAGGGTGATGAACAACCTGCTATCCAACGCGTTCAAGTTCACGCCCGGCGAAGGACGCATCAGCGTGGAAGCCGAATGGCAAGACGAAAAGCCCGCACTCCCCCACACCGGCGCCATACATATCTGTGTGAGTGACACCGGGTGCGGCATCAAGAAAGAAGAGCTTGGGCACATCTTCGACCGCTTCTACCAAAGCGAAAACAAGCTATCACAAAGCCTGAACACCGGAAGCGGCATCGGACTGCACCTGGCCAAAGGCTATGTGGACCTGCACGAAGGACATATCCGCGTGGACAGCGCCCCGGGAAGAGGAACCGCCTTCCACATCGTCCTGCCTTGGCACAGCCTGACCCAGGACGCCACGGCTGAAGAGGCGGCACCCCAAGAAGGAGACGCCCCCCGCCCGCAAGGCACCAAAGGAGAAGGGCCACAAGCCACCATCCTCATCGTGGAAGACAACACGCAGTTCCGCGTCTTCATGCAGGACCTGCTCCGGCGCGACTACCGGGTCATGACGGCCGAAGACGGGAAAGAAGGCCTGGAAACGGCCCGCGAGCACAATCCCGACCTCATCATCAGCGATGTCATGATGCCCCGCATGGACGGCTACGAATTTTGCCGGAAAATCAAGGGAGACATGAAATGCAGCCACATCCCTTTCATCCTGCTCACCGCCAAAAACTCTTCCGAAAGCCGGAGCGGAGCCTACGATGCCGGGGCTGACTCGTTCATCGCCAAGCCCTTCGACATCGACGTGCTGTCCAGCCGCATCCGGCAGTTGCTCGAACAGGAAAGGAAAAGACGCGAACGCTTCCGCAAGGAACTGCAGGTGGTGCCGAAAGACATCGCCGTCACCCCCATAGACGAGCAACTGCTTGAACGCGCCGTGAAATGCGTGGAAAAGAACATGGGCAATGCGGAATACACCGTGGACCAACTCAGTTCGGACATCGGCATCGAACGCAGCGTCCTGTGGCGCAAGCTACAGGCACTCGTGGGACAATCGCCTTCGGAATTCATCCGGTCAATCCGGCTGAAACGGGCGGCGGAACTGCTGGAAACCGGACGCTACTCCGTGCAGGACATCTCCTGGAAAGTGGGATTCAACACCCCGCGCTATTTTTCATCCTACTTCAAGGAAATGTTCGGCATGACCCCCTCGCAGTACGCCAGGAAAGACAAGACGAACGGCTCATAGCTCCACACGCTACGTCTTTCTCCCCTCCTTGCCCGCCCAACCGGCGGCCTGTCCCGCACGCGTGTGCAACAAAGTCAGTCCTTGTATCTCTCGCCCCAAAGACGCACCATGCGGTCATGCAATTTCGATTCCGCCGCATTTTCCTGCGCGTGCCAAAGACGTTCTCCCTGTATCTCGCCGGGCAAGAACTGTTGCTCCACGAAATGCCCCTGATAGTCGTGGGCATACTTGTAATCTTTCCCGTAGCCCAAATCTTTCATCAGCCGGGTCGGCGCATTGCGCAGATGCAAGGGCACAGGCAGGTTTCCCGTGCGGCGCACCAACTGCAACGCATCGTTGACTCCCATATAGGCGGAATTGCTCTTAGGGCTGGCCGCCAGGTAGACCGTGGCCTCCGCCAACGGGATGCGCCCTTCGGGCCACCCGATTTTCATCACCGCGTCGAACGCCGCATTGGCCAACAGCAAAGCGTTGGGATTGGCCAGGCCGACATCCTCACTGGCCGAAATGACCAGGCGGCGGGCGATGAAGGCCGGATCCTCCCCGCCTTCTATCATTCGGGCCAGCCAATATAAAGCCGCGTCGGGATCACTTCCCCGGATGCTCTTGATGAAGGCGGAAATGATGTCGTAGTGCATCTCCCCCCCCTTGTCGTAAGCCAAGGGATTCTGTTGCAACCGCTCAGCCACGACCTTGTCTGTCACCACCACATGGTCCGTCCCGTCGGCCTCCACCACCAATTCCAGGATGTTCAGCAACTTCCGTGCGTCGCCCCCGCTGTAACGAAGCATGGCATCGGTTTCCTGAAGCTCGACCCGCTTGGCCTTCAGGACCACGTCTTTTTCAATCGCACGATGCAGGAGTTCCAGCAGGTCGTCTTTGGAAAGGCTTTTCAAGACATACAACTGACAACGGGACAAAAGCGGCCGGATCACCTCGAAGGAAGGATTTTCGGTCGTGGCACCGATCAACGTCACCGTCCCCTGCTCCACAGCGCCCAGCAAGGAATCCTGCTGCGACTTGCTGAAGCGATGGATCTCGTCGATGAACAGTATCGGGCTGGCCTGCGAAAAGAAACGGTTGTTCCTGGCTTTCTCTATGACTTCCCTCACCTCCTTCACGCCGCTCGTCACGGCACTAAGGGTGTAGAAAGGTGTCTCCAGTTTGTGGGCGATGATCTGGGCCAATGTGGTCTTCCCCACTCCCGGAGGCCCCCAAAGGATAAACGAAGAGATGCGCCCGGAATCAATCATCTTCCGCAGGACGGCTCCCGGCCCCACCAAATGTTTCTGCCCCACATAGTCGTCCAACGTGCGGGGACGTAATCTTTCTGCCAAAGGTGCTCCCATAAATCCACAATTGAAATTAGAAGTCAAACTGCAACACGAATCTCACACCATGCTTCTTGACATTGGGCATGTCCAGGTAGTTCAGCCGCCGCACGTAGTCCACCCGTAAGATCTTGAAGATGTTGTGGATGCCCACGTTCAGTTCCATATAAGGCGTGTCGCCCATGACGAAACTCGTCGGTTGCCCTCCGCGCGCGGGAAACTCGAACAATTCGCTCCCCCCGTCCTGCCGGAAAGGATTGTTCTTGTCCGTCAAAGCCCCGTAGAGCGCCTTGAAGCCGATGACTTCGCGCCACTTCAGGTGTTTGAGCAACGGTATGCGGTTGAAAAGTTTCCCACTCATGTCCCATTGAAAATCCAACGAAACAAAACGGTCGTTCATGAATTCCATGTTGTTGATCATGTTGAACATGCCGCGCTGAATGATATACGAATTGTTGGCCGCCGGCGTGATCAACAACGGAAAAGGCACCTTGTTCCACTGGGCACCGGCACGGCCATAAAGGTCGATGCGCCCCCAAGAGTTAAGCCAGAAGCGTTTTGTCACAGACAATTCCGTGTAATTGGATGCGTAATCCCCGCCCAAGATGCCCTTGAACCCCGTGGTGTGCATCAGGGTGTAAACAGGAAAATTATGGTTCACCGGATGGCGCCGCTGTTTCGTGACCACCACCTGTTCCCCCGGCGCGTAGCGGAAACCCAGCGTGGCCTCGCTCTGCGTCAGTTCCGGCACCGTCGCTCCCGCCAGGTTGCGGTAGGAAAGCGCCCCCGTCGGGGTCTGGGTGATATGGCGCAATTGGGCTGTGATGCCGAAATGATTGTCAAATTCATAGACATAACGCACACAGTATTGCCTGAAATATGACATCTGGTCGATGGTCTGGGTCTTCAACGAGGTGAACACGTTGTCCTTGTCCGTAGGCAGCAGGGCATCCGAGGGTGCCATGACATCATAGCGCGTGGAAACGGCAATGGAATTCCGCGGGAATTCTTCGGGAGAATAACGTTTCTTCAGGAACGAATACTCAATTTCTCCTTCATATTTCCATTTCCTGTCCTTCAGGCCGTATGCCACATAACCTTTCAGGAACAAGTGCGGATTGAAATGGGCCGTCGTCTGCACACTGGCACGCAGCCTCACCCGGTCGATGAAGTTGGAAGAAACCACCGTGTTGACCGGCCCGAAGTCCACATAGTTCTTCTTGCCTGGCGGAGAGGTTTCCACATAATTCTCCACAAACGCCCGCACGATCCAAAGGATCCATCCAAATCCCCGTTTCCGGGTCATGTCGCGCACCATGGTAGACATACTGGCCTCCGAACGGGTCAGGGAGTCTGTGCGGTGCAACGCCCAGAAGTCCTCATCCTTGACCTGCGGAACCCCCTCACGCGGTATCTCCCGTTGTGCAAACCGCCCGTCGGCAATCGGCGAGAAGTCGAAACCGGTGTAAGACGTGGTGCGCTTGACCAACATGTTGTGAAACTTTTTTAAAGCACCCAGTTCGGCAATCATGTGGTCCCGGACCAAAACCCGCTGCCCGTTGGAAAGCGTGGCAAAGTCCTGTTCAATCACCAAATTGCTGATAAAATTCACGCTGGAGCGAACAGGAAGATTCACCAGGCAACGCTTCACCTGATAGGATCCGTCGGCCAAAATCCACAACCGGCCGGAAAAGCCGAAATCCTGCGGGTTCTGGGGCACGAAGCTCAACTCAATGCAAGGATCGCCCTCCACCTCCAGCGTATCCATAATATAATACTGGTAAAAGGCAATGGCATGGGACGACGACAAAGGACTCGTGAAATAGCGTTCCAGCAGATTGATGGAATTGTCGTAAATATTCACATCGGCAAAAAAACGCTGCAAGACGATGTTCACAATGTCGCCTGTGGCAAAAAGTTCGTTCAGTCCCTCGGAATTCGTTCCTCTGACCAACTCGCGTTCGGCTTCTGGCTGCTTCCGGTAAATATGTTCCGACGACGTTTCGTTGTAAGTGAGCGGAAGGATGTTGGTTTGCGTCTGCGGGCAAAACTCCACCTGCCTGAGGAAAACAGGATATTTCCGCAAGAATCCGCTGTCCATGAATTCTTGCGTGATGTTATTGAAGCCGAAGGTGATGCGCTGATACTTGTCATAGCGGAAAAAGTCATTCTGCTTCAAGTCATGCCTGCCTTTCGCGGCAATCACCTTTCGCATCAGCTCCACGGCCGGATTGTTTTTCCGGCTATACCTGCGGCGCTTGGGCTTCACGACCAGCTCCGACAGTTTGCGGTCCCGGCTTTTCAGGCGCACGTTCAACGTGCGCTTTTCCCTCGCTTTGACCGGCAGCCTGACCGGCTCGTAACCCACAAACGAAAACACGACTGTGTCCGCCCGTCCCGGCGCCTTCAAAACATAGTGGCCCTTGCGGTCTGTCGTCGTCCCGATGTGTCGCTGACTTTCGTAATAGACATTGGCCGAAAGAATAGGCTCCCCCGTGTCCGAATCAGCCACCCGTCCACTGACCTGTGCCCGCAACACTCCGGACAAGCAGCCCAAAAGTGCCCATAACCATATCCGTTTACCTCGAATTTTCAAATACACGTGATTTTTAAGTTGCAAAATTAATGAATAAGAAGAAATCCGCACCATAAATTAAG
>CALUNJ010000045.1 GCA_944321975.1 uncultured Paraprevotella sp. | reverse complement strand
CACCACCGGAGGCATCCGGGGCGGGAAGAAGAAGATGGACAAGTTCTACCCCCGTTCGTTCAACATGGGGGTGCGGGCGGAGGTGTACCGCCGTCTGGGGGGCTTTTCCAAGATGCGTTTCGGCGAAGATATTGATTTCAGCATCCGCATTTTCAAGGCGGGGTGCCGTTGCCGTCTGTTTCCCGGCGCATGGGTGTGGCATAAGCGGCGCACGGACCTGAAGAAGTTTTTCAAGCAAGTCCACAATTCGGGCATTGCCCGGATCAATCTCTATAAGAAATATCCGGAGTCGTTGAAACTGGTCCACCTCCTGCCCATGGTGTTCACCGTGGGGGTGGCCGTGCTGCTGCTGGCCGCCTTGGCGGGTTGGATCGGTTCGGTCTGGATCTTCCAGATGGCCCACCACTATCTCTACGCCGTGGAGATGCCGGGGCTGATGCCCCATGCGGCGACGTTCCATGCCCTGGCGTGGATCCCGTTGCTGCCCTTGTCGCTGTTTGCCGTTGCGGCTTTTGCGGACGCCACCGTGCGCAACCGCAGCCTGAAGGTGGGCTTGCTTTCGGTGGCGGCGTCTTTCGTGCAGCTTACGGGGTATGGCACGGGATTTCTCCGTGCGTGGTGGCAGCGGTGTGTGCGCGGAAAGGACGAGTTCGCGGCTTTTGAAAAGAATTTCTATAAATGACCGGGAGGCACCCGATGGAGACCGTGAAACTCAACATCAAGCAATGGGCCGAGGACGACCGCCCGCGTGAGAAACTGATGCGGAAGGGGGCGGCGGCGTTGAGCAACGCCGAGTTGCTGGCCATCCTCATCGGGTCGGGCAATGTGGAAGAGTCGGCGGTGGAGCTGATGAAAAGGCTGCTGGCCGATTGCGACAACCGGTTGAAGGCCTTGGGGCGGATGTCGCTTGAGGAATTGACCGGGACGGTGGAAACCGAGGACGGGAACACGGGGAAAAAGAAGCTGGCGCGGCGCTACAAGGGGCTGGGCGAGGCAAAGGCCGTGGCCATCATGGCGGCCTGCGAACTGGGACGCCGCCGGATGGAGGAGGAAGCCCAGGAGTTGCCGGCCATGCGTTCGAGCGTGGACTTGTACCGTTACTTCCTGCCGTTGATGCAGGATTTGTTTCATGAGGAATGCCATGTGCTGCTGATGAACCAGGCCTGCCGCGTCATGGACAGGATGCTGGTGAGCAAGGGCGGGCTGACGGAAACGGCGGTCGACGTGCGGCTCATCTTGCGCGAGGCCCTGTTGCGCCGGGCACCGGTCGTTGCCCTCTGCCACAATCATCCGTCGGGCAACTTGCGGCCCAGCGCGGAAGACGACCGGCTGACCGACCGGCTTCAGCGGGCATGCCGGCTGATGAACATCCGGCTGCTGGACCACATCATCGTGGCCGACGGGGGATTTTACAGCTATTGTGAAGAAGGAAAACTGAATGGATAAAAAGAGAAGTTAATCAATATGGAAGAGGATAAGGACAAGAAACAACCTGGGAAACTGCAGGTGGAGGAGAGGGTGATAGAGATGTTGCGGACGGTGTACGACCCAGAGATACCGGTCAACATTTACGACCTCGGGCTGATTTACAAGATAGATCTGGCGGACGACTATTCGCTGAGCGTGGACATGACGCTCACGGCGCCCAACTGCCCTGCGGCAGACTTCATCGTGGAAGACGTGCGCCAGAAACTCGATAGCATAGAGCATGTGAAATCGGTGGAAGTCAATCTAGTGTTCGAGCCGGAATGGGACAAGGACATGATGAGCGAGGAAGCCAAAATGGAGCTGGGGTTCTTGTGATGAAAAGTGTGTATTTCCTTTCCGACGCCCATCTGGGATGCCGCTCCATTCCGCACGACCGGACGAGGGAGCGCCGGCTGGTGCGTTTCTTGGACAGCGTGAAGCACAAGGCTTCGGCTGTGTATCTGCTGGGGGATATTTTTGATTTTTGGTATGAATACAAGACTGTGGTGCCGCGTGGCTACACGCGCTTTCTCGGCAAGCTCAGCGAACTGGCCGATTTGGGTGTGGAGGTGCATTTCTTCACGGGAAACCATGACATCTGGTGCAGTGATTATCTGGTGAAGGAATGTGGCGTGACGCTTCACACGCGGCCGGTGACGGTGGAAATCGGCGACCGGGTGTTCATGTTGGCCCACGGCGACGGGCTGGGCGATCCCGACCGCAAATTCAGGTTGCTCCGCCGGGTGTTCCACAACCGGCTTTGCCAAAAGTTGTTTGCTTGTGTCCACCCTCGTTGGGCGGTGGATTTCGGGCTGGCCTGGGCGGCGCATAACCGGGTGAAGCATGGCTTGGAAGGCGGCGACCCGCCTTATATGGGCGAGGACAAGGAGTATCTGGTGCGCTATGCCAAGGACTATCTGAAGAACCATTCCGAAATCAACTATTTCATTTTCGGCCACCGGCACATAGAATTGGACCTGCTGCTCTCGCGCACCAGCCGTCTCCTGATTCTCGGCGACTGGATCACGCAGTTCACCTATGCCGTGTTCGACGGCGAGAACCTCTTCATGGAGAATTTTGTGGAAGGCGAGACGCGGCTCTGACTCCGGCGGCAGGCGGAACTGCCGTCTGCGGGAACCGCGGATGCTTTCATGGACTGCATAAAAGACGTCCGTCCGGCATGTGCGCATCGCGCACGCCGGACGGACGTCTTTGAATAGGCCTGTTGCGCCTTAAATCAAGGCCATGGTGTCTTTGGCTATCATCAATTCCTCATCCGTCGGGATGACGCAGACCGTCACCTTGCTCTCCGGAGTGGAGATGATGGCTTCCTCGCCGCGCACGGTGTTGTTCTTTGCCTTGTCGAGCGAAACGCCCAGGTAGTCCAGCCCGTCGCAGAAGGCTTCGCGCATGTCGGCCTGGTTTTCGCCCACTCCGCCGGTGAAGAGAATGACATCCACGCCGTTCATGGCGGCGGCATACGCGCCGATGTATTTTTTCACGCGGTAAGCGTACATCTCGAGAGCCAGCTGGCAACGCTTGTTTCCTTCATGGGCGGCGGCAATCACCTCGCGCATGTCGGACGACACGCCGGTCACGCCCAATACGCCCGATTTCTTGTTCAGCAGGTTGGACATCTCCGTGGGAGCCAGCCCTTCTTTTTCCATGATGAACGTCACGGCGCCGCCGTCCACGTCGCCGGAGCGGGTGCCCATCATCAGGCCTTCCAATGGCGTGAGCCCCATGGACGTGTCCACGCATTTGCCGTCTTTCACGGCCGAGATGGAACCGCCGTTGCCCACGTGGCAAGTGATGATGCGGCTGCCTTCGGGCTTGATGCCGAGGTATTCGCATACGCGTTGCGACACATAGCGGTGGGACGTGCCATGGAAGCCATAGCGGCGGATGCCATATTTTTCGTACATCTCATAAGGCAGGGCGTACATGTAGGCATAGTCCGGCATGGTCTGGTGGAAGGCCGTGTCGAAGACGCCCACTTGAGGGATGGAAGGCAAGAGGGCCGATACCGCATGGACGCCTTTCAGGTTGGCCGGGTTATGCAAGGGAGCCAGGTCGTTGCAGGCCGCGAAAGCCTCCAAAACTTCCGGGGTGAGCAGCACGCTCTGGTTGAATCTTTCGCCGCCATGCACCATGCGGTGGCCTACGGCACCCAATTCGTCCAATGATTTCAGGGCGCCGAGTTCGGGATCGGTCAGGATATGGAAGATGAACTGCACGCCTTTCGTGTGTTCGGGAATGTCCTCTTCGATGATTTTCTTCGTGCCGTCGGGCAATGTCATCTTCAGGAAAGAGCCGGGCAGGCCGATTTTTTCAATGCCGCCTTGTGCCATGACGGAATGGTCGTCCATGTTGTATAATTTATATTTGATGGACGAACTGCCGCAGTTTAATACTAAAATTTTCATATATACTGATGTGTGACTTGCGTGGTTATTTCTGTTGTTCTTTGGCAGCGATGGCCTGGTTGGCCGTGACAGCTACCATGGTATAGACGTCTTCGATGGAACAGCCGCGCGACAGGTCGTTTACCGGGCGTGCGATGCCTTGAAGGATCGGGCCGATGGCTTCCGCATGCCCCAGCCGTTGCACGAGCTTGTAGGAGATGTTGCCGACTTCCAGGTTGGGGACGACCAGGACGTTGGCATGTCCGGCGATTTCAGAACCGGGGGCTTTGCTGGCGCCGATGCTGGGCACCAATGCGGCGTCGGCCTGCAGTTCTCCGTCGATGCTGAGTCCCGGGGCCATCTCGCGTGCCAGTTTGGTGGCTTCCACGACCTTGTCTACCACTTCATGTTTGGCGGATCCCTTGGTGGAGAAACTCAACATGGCCACTTTCGGGTCCAATCCGGCCACGGCTTTTGCCGTGCGTGCCGTGCAAACGGCGATTTGAGCCAATTGCTCGGCATCGGGCACCGGGGTTACGGCCACGTCGCCCATGACCAATACGCCGTTTTTCCCGTAGTTCGGGGCTTTGGTGAGCAGGAGCATGGCTCCCGACACACAAGTGATGCCCGGCGCGGTCTTGATGATTTGCAGGGCCGGGCGCAGGACGTTGCCGGTTGTGTTGCGTGCGCCGGCCAATTGTCCGTCGGCATCTCCGGCTTTAATCATGAGGCATCCGAAGAAAAGCGGATCCAACACTTTTTGTTGGGCTTCTTCCATGGTCATGCCTTTCTTCTTGCGGAGTTCGAAAAGCAATTGGGCATATTCTTCTTTTTTGGGGCTGGTGGCCGGATTGATGATGGTGGCCTTCGAGATGTTGCCCAAGCCCCATTTCTTTGCGGCTTCTTCGATTTCAGCCGGGTCGCCCAGGATTATCAGGTCGGCCACTTCGTCCGTCAGGATGCGGTTGGCGGCTTTCAATGTGCGTTCTTCCGTGCCTTCCGGAAGGACGATGCGCTGCTTGTTGGCTTGTGCGCGTGCGATGATCTCATTGATTAAGTCCATATTTCAGTTGTTTAAAATGATAACTCTACATGGCATTTTCAAACACCAATGCAAAATTACGCTTTTTCGATTGAAAAACCGTGCAATTTTTCTTTTATTTTTCAAGATGGGCGCGGGTGGGTTCACGGGCAGTCTTCCGTGAGGAAACGTTCCAGTCCTTCGGCTGACAAACGCAAGTGGAACACGTCTTTGTAGGCCACGGAAATGTTGCCGGTTTCTTCCGACACGATGACGGCCAGCGCGTCTGTTTCCTGCGAGATTCCTTTGGCCGCACGGTGGCGCAGTCCGAGTTCTTTGGGGATGTCCATGCTGTGGGACACGGGAAGGATGCATCCGGCTGCCTTGATGCGTTTTTTGCTGATGACCATGGCTCCATCGTGCAGGGGGCTGTTTTTGAAGAATATGTTTTCGATGAGCCGTTGGTTGATGTTGGCGTCGATCAGCTCGCCGGAGCGGATGATGTCGTTGAGTGGCAGGTTGCGCTCGATGACGATCAGTGCGCCGATTTTTTGTTTGCTCATGCTCATGCAGGCCATCACGATGGGCATGATTTCGTCTTTGTTGGTGCTTTTGCTTTTCTTCTTTCCCCGGCGGAGGAACTTGAGCAGGCTTTCCACTTGCCTGTGGGTGCCGATGGTGAAGAAGAAGTTGCGGATTTCTTCCTGGAAGAGGATGATGAGGGCCAGCGTGCCCACGCTGACCAGTTTGTCGAGGATGGAGCCGAGCAGTTTCATCTCCAGGATTTGGGAGACGAAAAGCCAGAATACCACAAAGATCAATACGCCGAAGAACACGTTCAGCGAGCGTGATTCCTTCATCACCTTGTAGCAATAGTACAAGATCAGTGCGACCAGGAAGATGTCGATGAAGTCTTTCAGTCCGAAAGCTAATGGCATGGCTATCTTTTTAGGGCTGTTTGTTCATTTCGTTGAAGATGCGGGCGGCTTCCACGCAGGCTTTCACGTCGTGCACCCTCAGGATGTGCGCGCCTTTGGCCATGGCCAGGGTGTTGAGCACGGTGGTGCCGTTCAGGGCTTCGGCCGGCGTGCAGCCCAGCAGCTTGTATATCATGGATTTGCGCGAGAAGCCGGCCAGAACGGGCATCCCGAAGATGCGGAAGTCGTCCAGATGCCGGAGCAGCTCGTAGTTTTGGTCCAGGGTCTTCCCGAAGCCGAAGCCGGGATCGATGATGATGTCTTTCACTCCCCGTGCGTGCAGTTCCTGTATTTTCTCCGCGAAGTATCGCGGCACGTCGGTGCGCAGGTTTTCATAGCGGGGGGCAACCTGCATGGTCTGCGGCGTGCCCTGCAAGTGGGTCAGCACGTAGGGCACGTTGAGTTTCTCCACGGTGTCGAACATCTGTTCGTCCAGCTGTCCGCCGGAGATGTCGTTGATGATGGCCGCGCCGTATTCTTCCACGCACATGGCGGCCACTCCGGCACGGAACGTGTCCACGGAAATCACGGCTCCGGGCGTTTCGCGGCGAAGGATGGCCAGCCCTTTCCGCAGGCGTTTCATTTCTTCTTCCGCGCTGATGTCTTCTGCGTCCGGGCGCGAGGAATAGGCGCCGATATCGATGATGTCCGCCCCTTCCTCTACGATTTGCCTTGCCCGTTCGGCGATGTCGCGTTCGGTTTCTTTCCGGCTGGCTTCGTAGAATGAATCGGGCGTGACGTTGAGGATGCCCATTACTTTGGGCGAGGACAGTTCCATCAGTTCCCCATTGACGTTGATGGTAAGTTCCGTGGATTCGTTCATTTGTTTTTTTTGTCGGATTTAGTTGCAAATGTACGCAGAATAATTCGGTTTTTCATCGTTTTAAATTATATTTGTGGGATTAAAAGGAGAATTATGGATATACAAAGGCTTTATGAACTTTATAAGCAGCATCCGGCGGTGACGACCGACAGCCGGGATTGTCCGGCGGATGCTTTGTTCTTCGCCCTGAAGGGGGATTCGTTCGACGGGAATGCGTTTGCGTCCCAGGCGTTGGAAAAGGGATGCGCCTATGCCGTGGTGGACGATCCGGGGCGCGTGCCGGAAGGCGATGCACGCTACGTGTTGGTGGACGATGTGCTGTCCGCCCTGCAGCAGCTGGCCCGTTATCACCGCGAACAGTTCAAGATTCCCGTGATCCAGGTGACGGGCACGAACGGCAAGACCACGACAAAGGAACTGATGGCGGCCGTGTTGTCGAAGAAACACCGGGTGTTGTCCACGCAGGGGAACCTGAACAACCATATCGGGGTGCCCAAGACTTTGTTGCGGCTGGCGCCGGAACACACCATCGCCGTGGTGGAGACCGGGGCGAACCACCCGGGGGAAATCAAGGCGCTGGCCGGCATCGTGGATCCCGACTTCGGGCTGATCACCAACGTCGGCATGGCCCATCTGGCCGGTTTCGGGTCGTTGGACGGAGTCGTGCGGGCAAAGGGGGAACTCTATGACTACTTGCGGGAGAAGCACGGCACGGTGTTCATCGACCACGACAGCGAGGCGTTGGAATACATCGCGGGCGGCCTGCATCAGATCACCTACGGAACGCCCTGCGGGGAGGTGTTGAACGTGGAAGGAGAGGTGCTGGAATGCCGGCCTTTCCTGAAGTTCCGCTGGCGGACGGCCGGAGGCGACTGGCAGGAAGTGCAGACGCGTGTCATCGGGGCCTATAACCTGAAAAACATGCTGGCGGCTGCCGTGGTGGGGCGCACCTTCGGGGTGGAAGCAGGACTGATCAACGAGGCTTTGGCGGCTTACAAGCCTTCGAACGGGCGTTCGCAACTGATGGCCACGCTGGACAACCATCTGATTGTGGATGCCTACAACGCCAACCCGACGAGCATGAAAGCGGCCATTGAGAACTTCCGCGACATGGACGTGGAACGCAAGATGGTGATCTTGGGGGACATGGGCGAACTGGGGGCAAGCAGCTGGCAGGCGCATCAGGACATGGTGGACTTGCTGGTGGATGCCAATTTCGACCATGTGTGGCTGGTGGGCCATGCGTTCAAGGCCACGCATCATCCTTTCCGCATTTTCGACGACGTGGAACAGGTGAAGCGGGCCTTGGCCATCAAGAAGCCGCGCGGTTATAACATCCTGATAAAAGGAAGCCACAGCACGAGACTCTACGAGCTTCCGGAACTTTTGTAGCCGGGAGGCGGCGTTTCCCGGAAGCCCGGCTCCTTCTCCCCCGCCCGGCGGAACAGGGCGGGGGAGAAGGAACCGGGCGGGGGTGTCGCCGCGGCCAGGCAGGAAAACGGACATCAAGAGGAAAAGGAATCGGCCGCTTGAGAAAAACGCGCGAATCGCTTGAGAAAAAAATGTGAATCTCTTGAGGAAAATCCGGAATCGGCAAGTGGTTGGGGCACAGGGTTTTTGGATTTGAAAAATTCTTTACGCGGCGCAACCCGGCTGCCGGGGAAGGCAGGGGGGAGGCTCACGGGCTTCCCCGCGGCGGAAGCCGGCGGCTGAGCATGCCGTCGGAGAGCGAGACGGCTTCTTCGTCGATGAGCCGTTTCAGGCTTTCGGCTACGGCCTCGCGCGGGATGCCGGCGAAATCCATTTCGGCCACGGGGTGTTTCTTCCCGTCTTCCAGCTTTTCCAGGATGAGTGCCGCGGCTTTCTCCGTGGCCGCCACCGGCGGACGGCGGTGGCGGCACACGTCGCACTGCCCGCATTCGGGAGCGTCTTCTTCGCCGAAATAATGGAGCAGCACCTTGCTGCGGCAGAAGTCGGTTTCCTCGGCGTAGTGGAGCATGGCCTCGATGCGGTGCTGGAAACTCTTCTTGCGGTCGTCGTACACTTCCGGCGGGAAAACGATGCGGCTGCTTTCCACGCGCTTCTGGGAGAACGTGACGTAGGGCGTCCTTTTCCGCGGGATGTAGTGCAGGATGCGGGCGCGGGTGAGTGCCAGCAGGTGCTGGTACACTCGTTCGTCGGGCAGGCCGGCGAGCGTGGCCATCCGGCGCTCGTCGATGAACACATAGTCGCTGAACAGCCCGCCGTAGCTGCGCAGTATGCATTGGATGAGCCGTTCCTGCTCTTCGTCCAGTTCATGGATGCGGTAGAGCTCATCGCGGCGGAGGAGGAAATGCAGCCTTGAGGCGTTCTCCTGCTCTTCGGCGTATTCGATGTAGCCGGCCCGTTCGAGCAGGTGCAGCGCGCTGTTGGCCTGCACGGGGAAATGCTTGAAGTTGCGGCAGAATTCTTCAAGGTTGAATTCGCGGGTCACCTGGTAGCCGTCGCCCATGGCCATCTGGCAATAATAGCACACGTGTTCATACACTTTCCGGATGTCGTCCTTGCCGGGGAAGGTTTCCGGGATGCGCCTCATCAGCCGCGTGCGGTCGTATTTCTGGTAGAGCAGCACGGCATAGGCTTGTTTCCCGTCGCGCCCGGCCCGCCCGGCTTCCTGAAAGTAGGCCTCGATGGAGTCGGGCAGGTCCAGGTGTGCGACCACGCGCACGTCCGGCTTGTCGATGCCCATGCCGAAGGCGTTGGTGGCCACCATCACCCTGGTCTGGCCTTCTTGCCATTCGTGTTGTCTCAGGTCTTTTTCCGCGTCGTTCAGTCCGGCGTGGTAATAGGTGGCGGCGAAGCCTTCCTTTTGCAGCTGTTCGGCCGCTTCCTTGGTGTTTCTCCGGCTTCGGGTGTAGACGATGGCCGACCCTCCCACGCTGCGCAGGATGTGGCAGAGCATGCCCATCTTGTCTTCCGTGCGGCGCACCACGTAGGCCACGTTTTTCCGTTCGAAGCTCATGCGGAACACGTTCTTTTCGCGGAATGCGAGCTGCCGCTGGATGTCCTCGACCACTTCGGGCGTGGCCGTGGCGGTGAGGGCCAGCACGGGGATGCCGGGCAGGAGTTTCCGGATCTCTGCTATCTTGGTGTAGGAGGGGCGGAAGTCATAGCCCCACTGTGAGATGCAGTGTGCCTCGTCCACCGTGAGGAAACTGACAGGCATGTGGCGCACTTTGGCGCGGAAAATGTCGGTGGCCAGCCGTTCGGGCGACACGTAGAGGAACTTGTAGTTCCCGAAGATGCAGTTCTCCAGCGCGACGATGATTTCCTCGTGCGACAATCCCGAGTAGACGGCGGCGGCCTTGATGCCCCGGCGTTTCAGGTTGCGCACCTGGTCCTTCATCAGTGCGATGAGCGGGGTGACGACGAGGCATAGCCCCTCGCGGCTGAGCGCGGGAACCTGGAACGTGATGGACTTCCCCCCGCCGGTAGGCATGAGTCCCAAGGTGTCTTTCCCGCTGCCGATGCTCTCGATGATGTCCCGTTGTATGCCGCGGAAGTCGTCATATCCCCAGTATGTTTTCAGGACGGAGCGGTAGGTGTCTTCCATCTTTTTCCTTTTGCGGGGTCATTCCATGCCCGACGGGCGGATGTCTTCGATTTGCAGTTGCACCTCCCCGCGCTTGTGGGTGTTTTCCTCGATGGTGTAGCAGATGTCGAAGGACCGCTTGGTCTTGATGTAGCGTGCCTGGGAACTTTGGCCGAAGGCGATGCCGTTCATCACGTTGTTGCTTTTGTTGTCCACCAGCTCCAGCTTGATGTGTTCCTGCTCCCGCCCCACGACCTTGCTCGTGCCGTAGTCATAGACATGGAGGGTGCAGAAGAGCGGTTTCGGGTTGTCGGGGCCGAAGGGGTTGAACTTCTTCAGGTCGTGGTGGAACTTGTGGGTGATGTCTTTGAAGTCGATTTGTGCGTCGATGTTCAGGATGGCGCTGGTCTGTTCGGGCAAGATGTGTTTTTCCACGTAGTCCTCGAAACGGCGGCGGAACTCGGGCACGTTTTCCACTTTCATGGAAAGCCCTGCGGCGTAGGTGTGCCCGCCGAAGTTTTCCAGCAGGTCGCGGCAACTTTCGATGGCTTTATACACGTCGAATCCCGACACGGAGCGTGCCGACCCCGTGGCCAGGTCTTCCGTGCGGGTCAGCACGACCGAGGGACGGTAGTAAATCTCGGTCAGGCGCGAGGCCACGATGCCGATGACCCCCTTGTGCCATTCTTCGTTGTAGATGACAATGGCGCGCTGTTCGCCTTGCCGGTCCAGTTTCTCCACGATGCTGTTCGCCTGTTCGGTCATGGCTTTGTCCAGGTCCTTGCGCATGTCGTTGTAGTGGTTGATCTGTTCGGCCATCTTGCAGGCCGCGTGATAGTCTTTTTCGATCAGCAGCGCGACGGCCTCCTTGCCGTTCTGGATGCGCCCGGAAGCGTTGATGCGCGGCCCGATCTTGAAGATGATGTCGCTGATGTTCAGCTCCCGGTCGGTCAGCCCGCACACGTGTATGATGGCTTTCAGCCCGGTGCTCGGGTTGGCGTTCAGTTGCTTGAGCCCGTGATAGGCCAGGATGCGGTTTTCGCCCATGATGGGCACGATGTCCGAGGCGATGCTCACGGCACATAGGTCCAGCAGGGGGATGAGGTGGCAAAATTCGATGCCGTTGCTTTGGGCGAAGGCTTGCATGAATTTGAAGCCGACCCCGCATCCCGACAAGTGGGGGTAGGGGTATTCGGAATCGAACCGCTTGGCGTTGAGGATGGCCACGGCGGGCGGCAGCACGTCGTCGGGCACATGGTGGTCGCAGATGATGAAGTCGATGCCTTTCTCGCGGGCATATGCGATTTCCTCGACGGCCTTGATGCCGCAGTCGAGCACGATGATGAGTTTCACGCCGGTCTCAAAGGCGTAGTCAACGCCTTTGAAGGACACGCCATAGCCTTCCTCGTAGCGGTCGGGTATGTAGTAGTCGATGTTGGAATAATACTGTTGCAAGAACTTGTAGACCAATGCCACGGCTGTGCAGCCGTCCACGTCGTAGTCTCCATACACCATAATCCTTTCCTTTCGCCCCAAGGCTTTGTTGAGCCTTTCCACGGCCTTGTCCATGTCGGCAAACAAGAACGGGTCGTGCAGCTCGGTCAGCGAGGGGCGGAAGAATTTCTTTGCTCCTGAAGCCGTCGTGATGCCTCGGTCGATCAGGAGCATGCCCAATACGGGGCTGATGCTCAGTTCGTTGGCCAGACGGTTAGCCGCTTCCTGTTTTTCCGGTGTAGGAGGTTCTAATTTCCATTTGTAATTCATTATATATATTTTTTTCTTTCTTTTCAGTCTCTCGTCGCGCGGCTTGTCGGCCTTCGTCGCGCGGTTATTCATGTAAAAGTAGGAAAAAAATATAAGAAAACCGCAGTTTCCAAATCTTTTTTGGAAAACTGCGGTCGGTTTTTACTCTCTTTATGAGATGGCGCCGGCTTCGCTTGCCGTGATCAGTCCAATCCGAGCTTTTTCCGTATTTCCTTCGGGATGGCATTCTTGTGCACCACGATGTTCATCGTCTTATAGGCCACGAATGCCTTGGAGGCATACCATATGCCTTTATATTTCCCGGCGTCTCCCCATGAGTTCTTCACCATGTAGTATTCTTTTCCCGTCTGGTCCTTGGCGATGCCATAGATCTGCATGCCGTGGTCGTCCGTCGTTTCCCAGTTGTCGTAAGCCTCTTGCCGCATTTCCTGCGTGATTTTCATTTCTGGCGAAGGCTTGCTCAGTGCTTCCATGCGCTTTTGCGACGGCGTGAGCCCCAGCCAGCGGGCCGCGTCCGACCCGGTGAGGTCGGCGGCGTTCTTCATGTCGGGCATCACGGCGATGCCGTTGCGGGTGAAGCCGGTTTCGCTCACGTCCGACCCCCAGGCAATGGTGTAGCCGTGGTTGATGGCGTAGTCGAACACTTCCATCAGTTCGTCGATGGGAAGGTTGTAGGACTGCGACCAACGCCAGTTGTCCTGCACTTCGATGACGAATGGTTTGTAGAACGGGTGATGGGTGTAGGAAGTCAGGGAGATGTAATCTTCCGGGTGCAGCCCCAACGATTCCATGTATGTCTTCGGGGTGTATTCTTTGCCTTGGAAAGTGAACTTCTCGGGGCATTTGCCGAGATAAGCGTCATAAATGCCGCAGAATGCTTGTTTCCATACGGGGGAGAGCTTCCGCAACTTGCTTTCCGCCAACGCGTCCACGAATGCCGTAGCCACGAGGTCCACTTCGTTGTGGTTGGGCAACGTGTCGCCATAGAGAGTGCCGGGTTCGGGCATGGCTTCTTGTGGGACGATGCCATAATTTTCCAGGCAATAGAGCACGTCGTAGAAGCTGCCGCCTTGTGAGAACGATACGTCGCCATGTGTGCGGACGGTTTGGGCCGCGCGGTCTTCCATGGTCTTGTGCACGACAAACATTTCGCACAGGTCGTGTTCGCCTTTGCCCATGCGGATCAGTTCGGATTCCAGGAAAGAGAGGGTGCTGAAGCACCAGCATGTGCCGCTTTGGTTTTGGTCTTTGACGGACGTGATGGGGTTTTCTTTTACGGTCGTGAAGACGAATCCGCTATCGTTCTTTTCTTCTTGTACTTGGGCCGACATGCCGACCGACATGCAGGCCATGGCAATAAATAGAAACTGCTTTTTCATGTTTGTTCAGTAAATAATATATAGGTAATAAAAGTTATTCGTGTCTTTGGGCCATGAATTCCTCCACGTCGTCCATGTGATAGGGGATGCGTTCCCGGCCCAGCATGCGGCAGCCCGTGGAAGTGATCAGGATGTCGTCCTCGATGCGGATGCCCCCGAAGTCTTTGTAGGTCTCCAGCAAGTCGTAGTTGATGAAGTCTTTATGCAGCCCTTTGCTTTTCCACTCGTCGATGAGTGCGGGGATGAAGTAGATGCCCGGTTCGTCGGTCATCACCCAGCCTTCTTGCAGCCTCCGCCCGCAACGCAGGCAGTTGGTGCCGAACTGCGTGGAAGGGCGCACTTCGTCGTCGAAGCCCACATATTGTTGCCCCAGTCCTTCCATGTCGTGCACGTCCATGCCCATCATGTGGCCCAGCCCGTGGGGGAAGAACATGGCATGCGCCCCGTTGCGCACGGCTTCTTCCGTGTCGCCCTTCATGAGTCCCACTTCTTTCAGCCGGTCTGTCATGAAGCGGGCCACACTGAAGTGGACGTCCCACCACTTGATGCCCGGGCGGGCTATTTCCAGCACGTGGTCGTGGCAGGCTTCCACGATGCGGTAGATGTCCCGTTGGCGTGGCGTGAACTTCCCGTTCACGGGCGTGGTGCGGGTGTTGTCGGAACAGTAGTTCTCGTTGGTTTCGGCTCCGGCGTCGCAGAGCATCAGCCGCCCTTCTTTTAGGGGGTTGGGCGTAGGCACCCCGTGCATGATTTCTCCATGCATGGTCAGTATGGTGGGGAAACTTTCCATGCAGCCTTTGGCAGAGGCGATGCCGGAAAGGATGCCGGCGATGTGCTGTTCGCTCACTCCGGGGCGGCACAGCTTCATGGCCGTGGTGTGCATTTCATATCCGATGGCGCAGGCCTTTTCGATTTCTTCTATCTCGGCCGTGCTTTTCACCGCCCTTTGGTTGATGACCGCCATGATAAGTTCCTGTGAAGCCTTCTCGCGTTGTTGCGAGGGGTGGATGCCGGTGAGGTCCATCAGTTGGATCATCTGGTCGTGTCGGTAGGGAGGGAGGAAGTGGATTTTCCGGCCGTCGGCCTGTGCTTTATGCACAAGCGTCTCCAGTCGCGGCACCGGTGCGCTTTCCGCGATTCCGGTTTGGGCGGCCAAGTCTGACACACGGTCTACGGCACCGAACCACACGATGTCTTCCATGTCAATGTCGTTTCCGATGAGGCATTCTGTGTCGTTGTCCACGTCGATGACACCTGCGAGCCCCTCCCGGTGCAACCCGTAGAAGTAGAGGAAGCTGCTGTCTTGGCGGTAGGGGTAGGCATTGGCCGGGTAGTTGGCCGGGGAATAATTGTTCCCGAAGAGCAATATCAGCCCGTGCTTGACTTGGGCTTTGAGCTTGTTGCGCCGGGCGATATAAGTGTCTTTGTCGAATAGCATAAAAGTGACGGATCGTAAGTTTTGATAAATTATGCAAAAATAAGGAATTAAATCCGGAAAATACTTATCTTTATCCGGAAAATTAGGAATTATTATGGAGATGGACAAACAAATCGGACTGGTGCTCGAAGGCGGAGGGATGCGTGGCGTTTTCACCTGCGGCGTGTTGGACTGGCTGCTGGACCATCGGATCGACTTCCCTTACACCGTGGCTGTCTCGGCCGGCGCTTGTAACGGGCTTTCGTATATGAGCCATCAGCGTGGCCGGGCCAAATATAGTAATATTGACATGCTGGAGAAATATAAGTATATCGGGCTGAAGTATTTGTGGACGCAGCACAGCATTCTTGACCAGGATTTGCTCTATAAGGAATTTCCCGAGCGGCTGGTCCCCTACGATTTTGAGGCTTACAAGGCCAATCCGGGCGTGTTCGAAATGGTGACGACCAACTGTCTTACGGGGTTGCCCAATTACTTGTCTGAGAAGCAAGACCCGCGCCGTTTGGTGCGTATTGCCAAGGCTTCCAGCAGCTTGCCTTACGTGTGTCCCGTGGTCATTGTGGACCGCATGCCGATGCTCGACGGGGGCATCGTGGATTCCATACCGGTGGGACGTGCGGTGGCGAAGGGGTATGCCCGCAACGTGGTGGTGCTCACGCGCAACCGCGGCTACCGGAAGGCCACGCGGGACATACGGATCCCCCGCTTCATTTATCGTCGCTTCCCCCGGTTGCGGGTGGCGCTCAGCCATCGTTGTGAATGCTACAACCGCCAGCTGGAAATGGTGGAACGGATGGAAGATGAAGGAAAAATCTTGGTGGTGCGCCCGATAGGCAAGGTGGAGGTGGACCGTCTTGAAGGGAATGTGGACAAACTTAGGGCATTATACGAACAAGGCTATGATTGCGCGGAAAAAGTATTGGGGGCGCGATTGGCACTTTTTTAATTAAGAAGGAAGGAAAATGGAAGAAGGAAAGGAAGCACATCGGCCGGAGAAGAATCCGCACGTGTATCAACCTGCCTACACGACGCAGGAAACAGACGAGATTGTCCGTTGGTTTGAAGAACGTATGGACCGGTTGCCGCAGAGCTTGCAGTTGAATGAGGCCACGTCGACCACGGATCTTCCGCGCACGGTCAAATCGTTGCTGAAAGTGGCCAAGGGGCACCGCGACAACATTTCCGTCACGTTCAGTGGCTATTTGGCTCATTTGGCGCTCATCCGCCTGCGGCTGGAAGAGTCGGGTATGGCCTGAAACCGGGGCGTATGAGGCGCAGGGACGTGTGGGGGATTTTGCTTTGTTTGTGCCCCTCTGCCGCCGGGATGTGTGGCGGGTTAGACGGGCTGGAGGACGGGTTGCGCCGGATGGCGGACGGGAAAGATGCGGAAACGGGGCATTGCCGTCATTCTTGGCGGGAAGGACGCCTTGGTGCTGAACAGTGACGGATGCCATTATCGGGCATAATTCTCTCTTGAGATTCACATTTTTTTTGCTTGAGAAAAAAATGTGAATCGCTTGAGAAAAATCCGGTTGCCTCAAGTTTTTTTATTTCTCTGATTATTAACAGGATAAATCTTTTCTTCAAACAGAGGCCATATAGGTTGGGATTGGATCTTGCGGGAGGGGGAAGGGCGGATTCGCCTTCCCCTGGCGGGGTGATCCGGCAGGGTGGGCGCGAAGGTCAGCCGTGTGAGAAAAGTGAAAAGGGTGCATTCCCTCTCTTGCAGAGGAAGCGGGAAACCGTTCCCTGCGATATTTCTACTGTCCGGAATAACTCTTTGGGGCTTTTGCTTGCATTTCTTCTTTGAAGGGCTTATCTTTGTATATGAGAGAGTTTTCGCGAATATTCACCTTAAATTTTGTAGCTTATGAAGACGAAAAGACTCTTTGGACTGTTTCTTTTTTTATGGGGCGCATTTTGTGCGGACGTGCGGGCGGAAGGCACGCACGAGTATTTCACCACTACCCAAGCCGGGGAACTGGCCGGGCTACTCGCCGCCTCGGCATCCGACCGCGTGGACAGCCTGACGGTTTCCGGCCCGTTGGGCGGGGCGGACCTGGCGGTCATCGTGTCGGAGGAGGGCAAGTTGACGGACCTGACGTATGTGGACCTGACGGGCGTGGAGCTGGTGGACGACGGGGAACCTTATCGTGTGGTGCCGCCGGAAGTCATCTATATGTACACCTATTATTATTACTATTCCAAGGATGTCCGTTCGGAAAGTCATGCCTTGCAGTACTGGACACGCTTCTATACGGACGACCTTGCCTCCCTTTTCTCGGGAATGGACAAGCTGACGGAAGTGCGTTTGCCGCGTGAGCTGACGGCCTTGGGCGGCGGCTTGTTCAGCGGATGCACGATGCTTCGGAAGGTGGACTGGCCCGCGACGGTGCGGACTGTCGGAGGCAGCGCTTTCCGCGGCTGCGACAGTCTGCGGCTTGCGTCGCGTGCGTTGCGGCTGGACTCCATCGGCAGCGATGCGTTTTACGGTTGTACCATGCTGGCTGACACGCTTTGGCTGGAAGGGACGACAGTGTTGGAAGATGGGGCGTTTCAGAACTGTGACGGGCTGGTCTGTGTGGTGGCCGACGAGGCTTTGGAACGCGTCGGGAGTAGTGCTTTCTGGGGCTGCTCCGCATTGGATTCCTTGGGGTTGCCCGAGGGGCTGGCTCAAATCGGTGAGGATGCTTTCGTCGATGTGCCTTGGTATGAACAATTGCCGGCTGCTGAAGGCGGAGTGCGCTATGTAGGCGGTGTGGCCTATGAGTTGATGCGCGATGCCGTGTCGGGCGGCACGGTGACGCTCCGCGAGGGTACGTTGGGAGTGGCTGACCGGCTTTTTGCCTATTCTTCCCTGACGCACATCGACTTGCCGTCCTCCTTACGGCATGTCGGTGAACGTGCATTCGAGAGTTGCCTTGAGCTTACATCGGTGAACTTTCCGGACGGACTGGAAAGTATCGGAGAATGGTGCTTTAGTAATTGTACGCGTTTGTCGGAAATCAGCCTTCCCGTGTCGCTGACGGAGATAGGGACAAATGCATTCAACGGCTGTAAGGGCTTGTCACGTGTGGCTTACGATGCGTCTCGTGCCGAGGGTGAGTACTTGTTTAACGGTTGCAGCGGACTGACGGAGGTGACGCTCGGAGAGTCTGTCCGTGTTTTGCCGTCCGGCATTTTCAGAGGGTGTGCCGCCCTTCAGACGGTAACGGGTGGGGAAAACCTGGAAGAGATTGGGGCGGATGCGTTCTACGGCACAAGGTTGTCCTCGTTTGCGTTTCCTTCCACGTTGCGTTTGTTGGGTAGTTATGCGTTCGGTCGCACCGGCCTGACGGAGGCCGTCTTGCCGGAGTCTTTGGACAGCATCGGCAGTCAGGTGTTTAGCGATTGCAAACTGGAACGTCTGTCTGTGGATGGAAGTCTGTCGCGGATAGATGCGGGAGCATTTGCCGGATGCGAAGTGCAGCGGCTGGAATGGAATGTGCCGGAGTCGGAAGTGTCTTTCACTTGGGGCGTTGACTGCAAGGAGGCGGTCGTCGGCAGCAACGTCCGCACATTGCCTGGCAATTTCTTGGGGAACTCCGATGTGGCGTCCGTCACGTTCGAGGCTCCTTCTTCGTTGGTGTCTCTGCCCGCCAGGGCTTTCTACGAATGCCGTTCGCTGGTTTCCATTACCCTGCCCGCTTCGGTGAAGGGCATCGGGGCTGATGCGTTCTGTTACTGTTCGTCCTTGCGGAACGTGGATTTGCCCGATGAGGCCACCTATGTGGGTGAGTCTGCTTTCTATTATTGCGGAAACCTGCAGGAGGTGGGGCTGCCTGCCGCGTTGGAGGAAATCCGTGCGTCTGCCTTCCAGGACTGTGCGGGCTTGCAGGAGATGAAGTTTCCGGAAGGCATGACCGCCATTGGCGAGAAAGCCTTCTACCGCTGCACGGGACTGAAGCGTCTCAGCTTCCCCACTACCTTGGCTTCTATCGGCACGGAAGCCTTCAGCGAGTGTACGGGGCTGGAAGAGATTGACTGCCCCATCGTGCAGCCTATACCTATTAATATCACGGAATTCTGGAATGTGCCTTCCACTTGTGTGCTGAACGTTCCCGAAGGATGTTGGTTGGAATACGCGAATGCCACGCGTTGGAACGGATTCGATATTGAAGAAGTGCCTGTGTCGGTTCCGGCCGTAGAGTTGTCCGGGGAGTTCCGTTCGGTGGTTCGTCTGGAGGCAGGCGGCATGACGCTTGCTCCGGTTGAGGGGCAGCGCGTGGCGGTCTATACGGTGGACGGGCGTTGCGTGCATGTGGGGACTGACGGCGCACAGTTGTCTCTTCCGTCGGGCATCTATATCGTCCGGATTGGAGAACGTTCGTGCCGCATGTTGGTGGAATGACCTCGTTTTTTTCTAACTTTGCAACTGTAAACAACAAAAGCAACCATTATGGATGGAATGATGCAAGACAAATATATCCGCTTTGATTGGGCCATCAAGCGTCTGCTGCGCCAAAAGGCCAATTTCGGCGTGTTGGAAGGTTTCTTGACGGTCTTTCTGGGTGAACCAATTACTATTTTGGAAATCTTGGAGAGCGAGGGGAACCAGACTTCGGAAGACGACAAGTTCAACCGGGTGGACATCAAGGCTCGCAACAGTAAGGGGGAAATCATTCTCATAGAAGTGCAGAACACCCGCGAGCTGTATTATCTGGAGCGCATCCTCTACGGTGTGGCCAAGGCCATCACGGAGCATATCAGTCTGGGAGACTCGTACCGGGAGGTGAAGAAGGTTTATTCCATTAGCATTCTGTATTTTGACTTGGGTGTGGGTAGTGACTACCTCTATCATGGTCAGAACCAGTTTGTGGGGGTGCATACGCATGACTTGCTGAAAATCCATACGAAGGAGGAGCAGGCCATTGTGTCCCGTCTTCCTTCCGAGATCTTTCCGGAGTACATTCTGATTCGGGTCAATGAGTTTGATAAAGTGGCAGTCACACCGTTGGAAGAGTGGGTGCGTTACTTGAAGTATGGAGTCATCTCTCCTGAAACGACTGCACCTGGTTTGGGGGAAGCGCGGGATAAACTGAAATATTACTCGATGACAGACCAAGAACGCCGGGCATATGATGAACATCTGAATGCCGTTATGATTCAAAACGATGTGTTGAATACGGCGAAAATGGAGGGACGTGCCGAAGGGCGTGCGGAAGGGCGTGCCGAAGGTCGTGCGGAAGGTCGTGCGGAAGG
>CALUNJ010000044.1 GCA_944321975.1 uncultured Paraprevotella sp. | reverse complement strand
ATGTGTACCTACAACGGAGAAAAATACCTGCGCGAACAGATGGATTCCATCCTCGCGCAGACTTACCCCATCCATGAAATCATCGTGAGAGACGATTGCTCGACAGATGCCACCCTGGACATCCTGCGAGAATATGCTCAACGATACAACCATATCAAAGTCTTTCAAAATCAAAAAAACAGAGGATGCAATCAAAATTTCCACGACATATTGCTTCAAGCCACAGGCTACTATATCGCCATTTCAGACCAAGATGATATTTGGTTTCCCGAAAAGATAGAAAAACAAATACACCAAATCAACACAAGGCCATACAACTTGTGTTTCTCCGACATCATCCCGTCTGAGACATATACTAAAACACAAATCAAAAATTACGAAATATTACCTTATAATGCAGAAGCCCTTTTGTTCAGAAATACCATTCCGGGACATACCATTTTAGCCAAAAAAACGTTTATTGACACGCTACCTGATTGGAATGAAATGACGTTTTACTACGATTGGTGGCTTGCCATGAATGCAGCTTTGAAAGACAGCATCACGAAATGCGAAGAACCATTAGTGTGGCATAGAATACATGAAAATTCAGAAATAGCAGCCACTGGAAGAAAGATATCCAAACAAAAAAGCCATTCGTCCATAGCTCCCTATATATACGGCATAAGAAGTTTCTTCAGAATAAGGGAAAATAAAAGTTGGAAATGTTTCTATGAAAACGTGAAAGACAAAACATCTTCCACGAACCATCCCGTCTTACATGAAATTACTTCATTGTTCGAAAACAAAAACATGGGTAGTATACTACGGCTTTGTTACACTTGTATGAAATACAGAGAACAAATCTATCCACACCCACATAAAGACAAAGGATTAATCTTTGCACTGCGAGGATTCTTTGCCCCATTTATTTGTTTTTACTACAATCTGCAGTTTTACGAAAAGAAATAAGTCATTCAATGCTGAAGATAAGTCTGGGATATTTTCACCCGTTCCTTTAAATGTAGCAAAGCAATACGAGACATATCCTCCGGTTGGCAATCTATGGGCAAAGCTCTTGACGGAAATAAAATCTTTAGAAGGAAAAGACTAGGCCCCGTAGTTATACTGCCTATAAAGAGAGAAGCATGGCGCAACATTTCAAAGGAAGCCAAAAAACGCACCATTTGATTTTTTTTTTCGTTTAATTTCATCTCAGAAAAACTGCTGTTCACATAACCAGCCTCTTGCGGCATGCAAAAAGTGTACCACCGTAAGTCTGGTGCCAAATTTTGCAAACGTACAAACAAACTGTAATCATCCGTAAGCACAAACACATTCTTGCAATCCGTGTTTTTCCGCAAAGCCTCTACATAACATTCAGGAGAAATCAGCGACACTTCCGTAATCTTATCACCGCCACGGACTTGACAAGCTGCATACTCATTTCCAAAAGATAAGTGAGCGCAGCATTCTCTACAACATTTTTCCATGTCTGCATTCAAATGCCATGTCATCTCAAACAAAATTCTAAAAGCCTGAAAATAGTTGCCGCAAATACCAAGCTCTGGTATATTAAAATAGTGTGAAGCATCCTTGCAAATGTCAATATGATGAGTCAACCATACTTTCTTCCTATATATTTTAAAGGCATACACAGAACCTTGTAAATGACGAAAAACCGATTTCAGTTTCCAAGTAACCAGTCCTATTTCCCTTTTCCTTATCGTTTCAGACCAAATCACCTTCCACGAAGGTGACTTATACAAATTATATTTTTGATGAAACGGTTCATGCATTTCCGGACAGAAAGGGAGAAAATAATCCGTCCATCCTCCTTTCGTACTATATCCGAAATTCGCATAATCCGAGTAAAGCCGGAATTGTATCTTATGCTCCAAACAATATAACATGGCATCTATCATTCGGGTATATTCGGTAAAAAAACCCGTATCAATCCCACAATGATATATCAAAACCTTTTTGAATGAAGCATTCAATCTTTCATATTTCTCCCTTATTCCATTCGCATCCATATGATAAACCTATCTCATCTATCCACATTGGCTTGCAAAAATAGAGCTATTTCTCGATTTTCAGCACATTTTTCCTATTTACTTCTGTATAGAAAACTTATTTTTCTTATAAATCATTTAAAAACAAAAAATAATTCTTATTTTTACCATATTTTTTATCTGTCTTTAAATATAAAATATTATGAAGAAAAATTTGATTTTTGTGGGAGCATTCTCCCTTTTTGCAAGCCTTGAGGCATCTGCACAATTGAAAGTACATTCCAATGGAAATGTAGGTATTCAAACTTCAGAAACTCCGTCAGCCGCATTAGCCGTAGGCGGTATAAACGATGAAGGTGAAAAGGTCTATTTTGAATCAAAAAACAAAGTACTGACCGTAAAGAGAGTTGGATCTACGTCACAAAATGGTTCAGTTCTTTCTGCATTAGAAGGCAGCAACGTAGTGGATGGAACAAAATTCTATTTTGGAACAAGGGGATATGTCTATCCTTTAACCAACAATCCTGCAAACATGGGTAGGGCATTCGGTGTTTATGGAGAGGCCGGAAACTCCTCATCCGGATATAATTATTCGGTATTCGGAAACTTACGAGGCCAACAAAACGGGGCATCTATTGTGGGAACATTAGATGTATTAGATGTCGCTATTCCTGGACGCTACGCAGGTTATTTCATGGGAGATGTCCGAGTGACGGGAAACTTCTATGGCACGATGCTAACACCTTCCGCTTCAAGCTCGGCCCCAATGGGGCGCACTGCCGTAATGCCGTTATCCACGGAAGCAGAAGGAAATGGAAACTCATCGGTAAGTGACAAATTGTTGCAACTAAAGGCCATACAGTACCACCTGTCCGAACCACAACTGGCCCGCACCTTCTCTGCCGGTGACACCACTGCCACAGCTCCACGACTGACGACCGACCTACAAGCCTTGGAAAAGACCCATTATGGACTGGATGCGGAAGTATTAAAAGAGGTCTATCCTAATCTTGTTTATGAAAGCCAAGAAGGCGACCTATGTATTAACTATACAGAAATGATACCAATCCTGGTGGAGGCCATCAATGAGCTGCAGGCCAAAGTCACAGCCCTGCAAGGCGAAAAAGCACGACTCCTCGAAGGCAAAGCCACCGAAGAAAACCACACAGGCAACGTGCTGACGCTCCCCGCGCTGGAACAGAACGAGCCCAACCCGTTCTCGCAAAGCACAGTGATTGAATACACTCTTCCCCAAAGTGTACACACGGCATTCCTTTACATCTATGACCTGAACGGCACGCAAATAGACCGGAAAACTCTGGCAAATCGGGGCAAATCGTCCGTCACCCTCGAAACCGGCAGCCTGACGGCGGGCATGTACCTGTATGCCTTGGTGGCCGACGGAAAAGTCGTCGACACGAAACGAATGATCATCACCCGATAAAGGAAAGGAGGCAACATGAAACGTTGGATTTACCTGTGGCTTTCGGTCTGCACCGCAAGCCCTTCCGCCGCACAGGAATGGGTGCCGCTGTCTTCTTCCGCCGCACAAGAAACCCCGCACACAGAAGTGACGGTTTCAAACGCGCAACAGTTCGTGTGCCAAGTCGAACTCCCGGGTTTGTATGACACGGAAGTGACGCGGGACGGACAGACCTACCATGCACTGGCATTGCGCGAAAACCAGACCCTGCAAAACCTCGGTGAACCGGCCCTGCCCGTGGTCACCTTCCTGCTGGGCGTGCCCTGCGGGAAAGGCTACGCCTGCGAAATCACGGATGCCGTGTGGGACACGTTGCAGGTGGGACAAGTGTACCCCTACCAGACCCCTTTGCTTGAAACGGAAACCGAGGGCGATTTCCTCCGCTCGGCTTCTGCTTATGCCCAGGCGGAATACGCCCCCGCACCTTTCACTTTCGGCGACCGCATGCGTTGGAACGGGATGGACAACGTGACCCTCACGGTGTGCCCCTTCCGCTATGCCCCGCGGACGGGCACGGTGGCCGTGATGAAGGCATTCACCGTGAAAGTCACCTTTTCCGGCGAAGTGGATGCCGGCGGAACGGCAAGAATCCCCGCATCGGACGACCCACTGCTGAAAAGCGGACTGAGCAACTACAACGACGCGCTGGTGCAAAGTTATTCCGCCACCTCTAAGAAATTGAAATCTGCCACGGAACAATACGACTATCTGATTATCTCCAAGCCGGACGTTTCCTTCACAAACAGCGAAGCCATGGAAACCTTCTGCCAATGGAAAAGACTGAAAGGATATGCCGTCAAGCTGGTGACGACCCAAGAGACGGGCACCAGCTGCGCGGCTATCCGCAACTACATTTTGGGCGAATACCCCAAAGGGGTGCGGTACGTCCTCTTCGTGGGCGACCATGCCCACATCCCGCTTTACACCAAAAACCATAACGGCTATCTGGCCAAAAGCGACTATTGGTATGGCTGCATGGACGGAACCGCCGACGTGCAGGCGGACATCGCCATAGGAAGGTTCTGCGTCAATTCCCTCACGGAGTTGGGCTATATGGTGAACAAGACCCTGGCCTACGAAAAGAATCCCTCCTCCGGCGGCTGGCAGAGCAACACGCTGCTGGTGGCACACAAGCAAAATGCACCCGGAAAATACCAGCAATGTGCCGAGGAAATCCGCACGGCCTCCTACCAGCATCCATTCGTCTTCCAAACGGCATACGGGGCTTCTCACCTGCAAGGCGGAAACAATGCCACGAACCAAACGGTGATCAACGCCATCAACGCCGGCACCGGCATGGTCAACTACCGGGGACACGGAAGCGTGACAGGCTGGGATGCCGGTTGGTCGCGTGAAGGAGTCGCCTTCGGAAGCGCACAAGTGGCACAACTGTCGCCCAATGGCAAATATCCGGTGGTGTTCAGCGTGGCTTGCCAGAACGGGGACATCAGCCACAACAGCACATGCCTCCTGGAAGAATTTACGCGGAGACCGAATGGGGCTGTGGCCTTCCTCGGAGCCACGGAAAATTCCTACACTATCCCCAACCACAGTTTCAACCGCTTTATCTTCCAGGCCATCGGCAACGACGAGGTGTACCACATCGGAGACGTCAACAACATGGCGCAGGCGGAAAACATAGCCTATACCTCTAATTCATCCTTGGCCATCATCAACGCTTTCGCTTACCTTTGGGGAGGCGACCCCTCTTTGGAACTCTGGACCGGAAATCTTTCGTCATTCAACCAGGTCACCGTAACCCCGTCCGGTTCGACCGTCACGGTACACACGGGCGGCATCGGAGGATGCACCATCACGGCCACCTCGCCCGACGGAAGCTATTTCAGTTCGGTGGACAACGTGTCTGCAGCCACCTTCACCAACGTGCCGTCCCAATGCTCTTTTTCGGTGAACAAGCACAACTACGTGCCCTACGTCCAGGAAGTAAACCTTAACACCGTTTACATCCAAAATCAGACTTTTACCACTGCGCAACACGTCACGGGAGACCTGATTATCGCCGGGGAAAATGTCACCGCAGCGAAACCGAAAGGAAAAGTGGTGGTGAAAAACGGAGCGAATGTGACCTTCGATGCAACGGAAAGCACTACACTGGAAGCCGGCTTCGAATGTGAAAAAGAAGCCACACTCACCGTGGAATAATCCGAAGATATAATAACGAAAGTTCTCGATTTGAAAAAATTCAAACCGGGAACTTTCGTTTGTACATCAGAAAACATTTCATAACCACATCATTTCATCAACTTGATGGTCTTTGTTCCCTCTTTCCTGAGCAACCGGCACAAAAATGTCTTTCCCGAAAAACGTGCCAAGGGCACTTCGATGGTGGCATTCCGGCTTTCGCCCTGCCACAGCTTGTGGCCGGAAAGGTCGAACAATTCTACCCGGAAATCGGTTTTCCCCGTAATCCGGCAACCTTCCCTTTCGTAGCTTACTTTATCATCCGAAACAGGGTCTATTCCCAATCCCCCGCCGACCACCGTCTGCCGATCTGCTGTTTCGGGATAACCTTCATCATAAGCGGCTAAAGACACCTCGTATGTTCCCATGGGAATATCCGGAATCACGAAATCCACCGGATGCGGGCAGGCGCAATCACGCAAATCTCCACGGTCTTCACGCACCAAACGGATTTCGCCGTCGGTCACGGCATAGCACATGAAATGTTCGCCACAACAGTTGACATACAGAAAACCGGACACGCGCAATCCTTCTCCGGTCAAAACATAAGCCAATTTCTGGGCCTGTCCTTCTTACGCATCTTTCGGAAAAAACTGCACCTCTCCGGATTGACCCTCTCCCCAAACCGGTTGCGGAACGAATCCCATCATTCCCACCACGGAAAAACCATCCATCGGATCCACCTTTTCCCACACTGCATTCTGTCACACTTCTCCATAGACCATTGCTTTTTAAAAAGACATAAACTTCTTTTCCATAGTCTCCCTCCCACACAAGACATTCCACAAAGATACTTCGAAAACAATATTTTCTCCGTTCATTTCCAAATCAATGGCAAAAAAGGAAGATGAATATGCCTTATCGGAAAAGCGCATCGAATCTCCGCATTCCCTGCTTCGTGTGTCCTCCGTGCCGGATTCTCCTGGCCAGATCCTTCCTTGAGAGAAAAACCGGTAAGGGGACGAGGTTTTACCCATTCAGAATAAGTTAACATTGCTCTCAAGAGAAACGAAAAATTCCCTCTTGAGAAAAAAATGTTAATGACTTGAGAAAAATTTTCTTTTCTCTTGAGAAAATTATCTTATTGTTTTTCAGTGTAATACGATTTTCCTTAAAATAGGACCATATTGACCTGTGGCCGGATTTAGGGGACTCCGTGCCGAATCGGGATGCCGCGCGGAGAGTCATTCTACGCAAAAGCCGGAAATGGGTTCTTCATGCAGTCTTTCAATGGGGAAGAATGGACATATCCCCGCTAAATTTCCACAGTCCCGTTTTCAGGGTTTGCGTAATCCAAGGATAATCCTTACTTTTGCAAAAACGCGAATAAGCGCGAAAGCATCATTCAACCCAATGGAAAGCAAACTGAAAATCGCCTTGGTCAAACAGGAAGTGTACCAAGACCTCTACGTGTGTCCGACCACGGAAAAAGACCCCGCCGCCATCCTCTTCTCATCCATGGGGCGCGTAGGCCCGATGGGGCTGATGGCCGACCTGGACGCCGACTTCTACATCGTCAGGGAAGAACCGGAATGGGAAACGCAAATCTACCGGAAAGTGATCCCCCGCATCGCCGACGACCTGCGGATGCTGAAGACGAAAACGCTGGACCAACTGCCGGGACAGGGATTCAAAAAGCCCGGCAGCCCCTGGCCGAACGGCAAATTCGCCGTGGACGGGCGGCGCGTGGACTGGGGACGGTATGACCTCGTGATTTCCCTCAACGTGTCGCTGCCCACCGCCGTGGTGCGGCAATATCCCGCCACGCTGTTTGCCTACATGATCGGCGAGGCCAACCTGGCCACGGGCGCGGTACACTTCGGCTACGACGCGACGCTCAACCAGATGGCGCGGGGCATCGTGGCCACCCGTTGCGGCAAGGTGGATTTCCCCTACACCTTCGTGGGCGCACAGACGCTGGAACGCATCATGGCCGGCCGCCTGCAACGACCCTCGCGGCGGAAAGGCATCTTCATGGAAATCAATTCGACGAGGGAAAGACCGGTGACGCAGGTGCCGCCCCACTTCAAGCCCCTGGAACAGACGGGGCAACCCATCCTCCTCCACCGCCAGAAAATAGGCGACAACCTGGAAAGCATCTACGACGCGAAATATTTCATCAAATGGGGCGGACGGAACATCCGCGGCAACTCCGTGGCCGAAGCCGTGTCGCTGGGCACGCTGTGCCTCATGAACCGCGACGAGGTGATCCATCGCGAACTCATCATCGACGAATGCCACGTGACATCGATGGACCAGCTGCTGGCCCTCGTGAACCGGCTCGAACAAGACCCGCAGCTCTACGACACCCTGCTGGCCAAACAACGCGCCGTGTTGCAGGACCTGTTCTTCGACCGTCCGCTGCAGTCGCTGAGAAACTGCCTCGCCGACAAACGGCGGCGAAACGCCCCGCCACGCTACACGGCGTGGAACCGGATGGCCGACCACTTGTGCTTCTTCAGGCTGAAACGGCCGTGGAAATAAAAAGCCACGCGTCCGGAAAAGTTTTTATCCCCGCATGCGGCACAACCTATCGAGTTTTTCAGTAGATTTGCACAACCAATATCCGAAAACATGATACGCAAATTCGACTTCTTAATCATCGGCTCGGGCGTGGCCGGCATGTGTTTCGCCCTCAAAGTGGCCGAAGCGGGAAAAGGCAAGGTGGCCCTGATCTGCAAAACCACCCTGGACGAGGCCAACACGGCCAAGGCACAGGGCGGCATCGCCTCGGTGACCAACCTGGAAGTGGACAACTTCGAGAAGCACATCCACGACACGATGGTCGCGGGCGACTACATCAGCGACCCGGCCGCCGTGGAACAGGTGGTGAAACACGCGCCGGAAGGCATCCGCGACCTCGTGAAGTGGGGCGTGCACTTCGACCAAAACGAAAACGGGGAATATGACCTGCACCGCGAAGGGGGGCACTCGGAATTCCGCATCCTGCACCACGCCGACGACACGGGATTCGAGATACAGCGCGGGCTGATGGAAGCCGTGCGGAAGCACCCGCGCATCAAGGTGCTGGAAAACCACTTCGCCGTGGAAATCATCACCCAGCACCACCTGGGCATCGAAGTGACCCGCCGCACGCCGGACATCGAATGCTACGGAGCCTACGTGCTGGATCCCGACACGCAGAAAATCGACACCTTCCTGTCGAAGGTGACGCTGATGGCCACCGGCGGCACGGGCGCCGTCTATGCCACCACCACGAACCCCAACATCGCCACGGGCGACGGCATCGCCATGGTCTACCGCGCCAAAGGCACCGTGGAGGGCATGGAGTTCGTGCAGTTCCACCCCACCGCGCTCTACCATCCCGGGGAGACACACCCGGCCTACCTCATCACGGAGGCCATGCGCGGCTACGGCGGCATCCTGCGCCTGCCCAACGGGGAGGAATTCATGCAGAAATATGACAAACGGCTGAGCCTGGCCCCGCGCGACATCGTGGCGCGCGCCATCGACAAGGAGATGAAAATCCACGGGCTGGACCACGTGTGCCTCGACGTGACCCACAAAGACCCGGAAGAGACGAAACACCACTTCCCGAACATTTATGCCAAATGCCTGTCCATCGGCATCGACATTACGAAAGAGTACATCCCCGTGGTGCCCTGCGCCCACTACATGTGCGGCGGCATCAAGGTGGACCTCAACGCCTGCTCCAGCATCCGCAGGCTCTATGCCGTGGGCGAATGTTCGTGCACGGGGCTGCACGGCGGCAACCGGCTGGCCAGCAACTCGCTCATCGAGGCCGTGGTCTATGCCCACGCGGCCGCACGCCACAGCCTGAGCGTGATCGACCAATATGAGTTCAACGACAAAGTGCCGGAATGGAACGACGAAGGCACCATGACGAACGAGGAAAAAGTGCTCATCGCACAGGACATGCGCGAGGTGGGACAAATCATGAGCAACTACGTGGGCATCGTGCGGAGCGACCTGCGCCTGAAACGCGCCTGGACGCGCCTGGACCTGCTCTACGAAGAGACGGAAGAACTCTTCAAGCGCGTGAAGGCCACAAAAGACATCTGCGAGCTGCGCAACATGATCAACGTGGGCTACCTCATCACGCGGCAGGCCATGGAGCGCAAGGAAAGCCGCGGGCTGCACTACACGATTGATTACCCGAAACACGCCTATGACCAGAGATAGAAAAGAATTTCGCTCCCCGTCGGCCTTACCCGGGGAGCGAAATTCTTTTCTATCTCTATTCTTAATAAGACACGGACACCCGCATGCCCTCGGCCCGCAAGCGGGCGGCAATGCCGTCCAGTTCCTCGCGGGTGGCTTTCCGCAAGTCGTGGTCGGGCGTCTCGCGGTCGATGGTGTAAATCATCACCTCGGAAGGCGCAATGCGCTTCACGGCTTCCATCCAGGGAAGCACGAAACGGTCGGAGGTGTTGTCCACGTCGCGGCCTTCGAACGAACCTTTCAGGAACATGGTCTGGATGATGACCTTGCCCCCGAAATCTTGCAAGCGGCCGACGAGGGCATCCACGTCATAGTGTCCCGCCGGGCGGTCGACCAAACGGATGTAACCGGCATCCGCCGTGTCCAGTTTCAAAATATTATTGTCCACCCTCTTCAACGCCTCGAACACTTCCGGACGGAACACCTGCGTGGCATTGCTCAGCACGCTGATTTTGGCCTTCGGGAAATAGCAGTCGCGAAGCGCGCGGACATCTTCCACAATTTCCGCAAAACAGGGGTGCAACGTGGGTTCGCCGTTGCCGGCAAACGTGAGCACATCGGGTGCCGGACCATGCTGCGACATGTCCTGCAAACGGTTCTCCAACGCCGTGCGCACCTCTTCACGCGTCGGCAACGGCCGATGGGGACGGAAATCCCGGTTGAACCCGCATTCGCAATAAATGCAATCGAACGTGCAAAACTTCCCGTCGGCGGGAAGCAGGTTGATGCCCAAAGAAACTCCCAAACGGCGACTGTGGACAGGACCGAAGATGGGAGAAGGATAAATGACTGTTGACATAAAGCTGATCCTCTCACAAAAACAATGCAAAGTTAACACAATCCGCGCTAAAACTTGCAACGAAGCAACAGAGAAAGATCGTTTTTCCACCGCCCCCCGATGCGTTGCAGTCCTTCACCGATTTCCTCACGGTCAAAATAACCGGTCGACCCGAACTTCAGCATCAGCATCAACCAACGGGTGCAGTCCCATCGCACATTGCCGGCCATGCGGACTCCCCGGCCTTGCATCGTCAGGAAAGAAAAGGCATAGAGCACGGAAGGTTCGTAGAAGGACATGGGCGCCTTGTAGTCCTCGCTGTCGAAATAGGCAAAGGAAAGCGACAGGCGCAGACGCTCCTCCGGCGTGCTCCACTTCGTGATGCCGTTCAGCAGAAAGCCCCGCACGTGGTACCCGTATTGGTCCCGCACACGAGTGTAGCGTCCCAACAGACGGAGTTCCGCACGATCCACCGGAAAATACTGACACTGCATTTTCAATTTATGATACAAAAAAGGTTCGCCATAGCGTTCCTTACGCTTCAGCTGGTAACGCCCCGAAAAGTTCAGGTTGCGACGCGGAATCCAATCGGCCTGTAAACTGCCTTCAAAGCCGTCCGACGTGTGCGGGATGCCGAACTTCGGCCAAGGAAAACGGAAATAATCCACGTAAGCAGCCAGCTTCAGCTCGTTTAACGGCGAAGCCTCCGCGCCCACATACCAACCGCTTTCGTTGCGCACGTCACCTCCCTCGGAAAAACTGCAGGCACGCAAACCCACATATTGGTAAGTGAACAGCCGCTGCAACGCCATCACGCTATAACGGGAGTTGAAACGGTAAACCGCCTTATTCAAAGTAGCCCAACCTTGGTAAACGTCACTGAACGCGGTTTCGCCCGAAAAAAGGAAGTTCTTGTGACGCCAACGATAGTGCATACTCGCATTAAGGAAATCCTTCCCCTGGGGATAATAGCGGCGGTAGAGCGCATCCCCTCTTTCGAACGGCCTGCTGAAATGTTGGTAAAAGACAGTGGCTCCCCACGAAATCCCCCGCGCGCGCCACGTGACATCGCCGCCCACCGACTGTTCCGTCACATTGTGTTTCTTGGAAAGCTCCAGCAAAGTGCGGTGCAGCCCGTCGGTCTTTAGCGTGGATATGTTCTTGTCGTTTTTCAGCGTGGCATCCATAGGAAGATAGGAATAAAAAGCCGTCACCTCGAAACGACCCAGCCGCAAAGCCGCCGCCACCCCTCGGAAAAAAGAAGTTTCGGAAGTGGAAGAAAACTTTTTCAGCGTGGCCGGACGATCACCCATGTGGAACAGGGTGGACTTGCCGAACGAGAAATCCGTGTCCAACACAAGCCCTTCCCCAAAACCCAGCCTGAAATCGCCCAATGCCAAAGCGTCGAGCACGCCGCAATCCCTCAACAGAAAATGAAACGAATAGAAATCATACCCCTTGTTGCCATAAGAACCGAAAGGTTCCCCGGCATCTTTTTCCAAGGTCAATCCCCAATAAAGCCGGTCCCGGTAGCGGTAACCATAACGGATGTGGTGGTATAGCGCGTTACCCAAATAAACCTTATTGGGATTTTTCAACAAGACTTCATCTTCCGGTATCTTATATCCATCACGTTCATACAAAGGCACATCCAATCGCGTGATGAGTTCATGCCTCCCCTCTTTCCACATACTTTTCAACCGGATTTTCCCTTTGTCGTCCTCAGGCGGTGCCACATAGAGGAAAAGGGCGAGAAACTGTCGGGTTTGGTAGTCCAACTCATCCACCAACATCAGTTCGCCCAAAGACTGCACCGGTCCGTACTGATAGACATAGGCCAGGATTTCCTCTATTTCGTGATCTTCCAGAAAAGGCAACCGTGCCAGTTCTTCCCGTGTGACCGTATTCAAATTGAAAGGATGTTCGTGTAACTCGGCCAGATCGTCCCACATGGGGTTCACTCCGTCCCACTCATCCGCGGCATCCACCGACAGTTTCTCCACAAATTCTTCCCAAGAATAATGTTGGGCATGCAGGAGTTGCATGCCACCCAGCTGCAGCATGCTCCACAACACGCTTTTGGCTAACAGTTTAACAAAGGGAAGCCTTGTCATGCCCAAATATACAAACTATTTTAATATAACAAATTATATTATTTGCAAAAACCACACGGCGAAAGTATTTAATCATTATTTTTGCAAGGAAAATGAACATATGGAAGTGAGAAAACTGACCCTCGCCTTGTCTTTGCTTTGTCTGCTCGTCCCTAAGACGCAGGCACAAGAAGAAAACCTGATTCCTCTGTCGGACGAACCCAGGATCAAGGTCGTGTTCTATAAAAAAGTACAAAAGGAATTCTACCAAGGTGACTCCATCACGGTTATCCTCATGCCGGAACTTCCGGTCTATCCTCCCTTGAAATTCAAAAACAGGCGCGAAGCCATTCGATATAACAAACTGATACGCAACGTAAAAAAGACGCTTCCCATAGCCAAAATGGTCAACCAGACGATTGCCGAAACCTATGAGTATCTGGAAACGTTGCCCACCAAACGGGAAAAAGACGCCCATATCCGTGCCGTGGAAAAAGGCATCAAGAAACAATATACGCCACAGATGAAAAAGCTGACCTACTCACAAGGAAAACTGCTCATCAAGCTGGTGGACCGCGAATGCAACCAGAATTCCTATGAAATCGTAAAAGCCTTCTTCGGCCCCTTCAAAGCCGGATTCTACCAGGCTTTTGCCAGCATTTTCGGCGCAAGCCTGAAAAAAGACTATGACGCGGAAACCGACGACCGGCTGACCGAACGGGTAGTGAGACTGGTGGAAGCAGGTGTGTTATGAACCTACGTTCATAACTTCATTTTACGCGCAAACTCCCAAATCAATATGCCTGCCGTAACAGACACGTTCAGAGAATGTTTGGTTCCGAATTGCGGAATCTCTATACACCCGTCACACCGGTCAATAACTTCTTGTTGCACCCCTTTCACTTCATTTCCCAAGACTATCGCATATTTCTTTCCTTCCTCTGGCACAAAATCCTGCAACATCACGCTGCCCTCAGCCTGCTCCACGGCCCACACTTCCCAACCGGCTGATTTCAAGTCGTCCAGCGCGTCTTGCGTACGGGTATAGTATTTCCAGTCCACAGCATCTTCCGCGCCTAAAGCCGTCTTGTGAATCTCCACTTGTGGGGGAGTGGCCGTGATGCCACACAAACATATGGACTCCACCCTGAACGCATCAGAAGAGCGGAACACCGAACCCACATTGTATAAGCTCCTTACGTGATCCAACACCACTACAAGCGGCAATTTCTCGGCCGCCTTGAACTCTTCTGTGGAAATCCGATGCATTTCTGTAATCTTCAGTTTTCTCATCGTTTTCAACCAATCTGTCCACAAAGGTAGCAAATCCGTCTCATAACCCTTTCATAAGACGTTCACAAATTGCGCACAGTTTTCAGAAAATAAATTTGGTAGTTCACGTTTCATTTCTATTGCAGAATGATTTCGAACCCCCAAACGACTTGCGAAAAGATAGAAATGACCTTTAAACTGCATTTTCACCCGAAAAGGAAACTGTTTTTCCCCTAAAGTTTTTAACTTTGTAACCAATGAACAGATGGTTGAAAAAGAAAAAGGAAAGCCGTTAAGGTGTTCTGGATAAGAAAACAAAGGCTGCGCCTGTATGTTGAAAAGTGAAACGCTCCTTTCATACTTGCTTTAATAACTTCAAAAGCAAATTTTGCAGCCTTTTTTTATGGACACTATTGACAGCCTATCATTATTACCATTAGATTTTTCGAAAAGAGATAAAAAAAAAAATTAATATATTATATATGATGAAAGAGGAATGGTTGGAAAAGGGGTTCGCGGATGAGCCTGTGGAAAAAGGGCTGGACCTGAAAGCGGAAATCAGAAGACTTTGCCGTGAAAAGAACGCCGTAATCATGGCGCACTATTATACGGAAGGAGTGATACAAGATTTGGCCGACTTCGTGGGAGACAGTCTGGCATTGGCTCAAAAGGCCGCCCGGACGGAAGCGGAGATTATCGTGATGTGCGGTGTACACTTCATGGGAGAAACCAACAAGATTCTTTGTCCGGACAAGAAAGTGCTTGTGCCGGACTTGAAGGCCACTTGTTCGCTGGCCGAAAGTTGTCCGGCGGATGAGTTTGCGAAGTTCGTGGCAGCACATCCGGGATATAAAGTGGTCTCGTATGTGAACACGACCGCAGCCACAAAGGCGGTGACGGATGTGGTGGTCACATCGGGCAACGCACGGCAGATTGTGGAAAGTTTCCCGAAGGACGAGAAAATCATTTTCGGCCCGGACCGAAACCTGGGCAACTATATTAACGCCATTACTGGGCGTCAGATGTTGCTTTGGGACGGCGCGTGCCATGTGCACGAGAAATTTTCGGTAGAGAAAATTGTGGAGCTGAAAAAGGCGCATCCCACGGCCAAAGTGCTGGTTCATCCGGAATGCAAAGGGGCTGTGGTGAAACTGGCGGATGTCGTGGGATCTACCGCCGCGTTGCTGAAATATGCCACGAAGAGTGACAGCACGGAGTTTATCGTGGCCACGGAGAGCGGCATCCTGCACGAAATGCAAAAGGCTTGCCCGCAAAAGACGTTTATCCCGGCTCCACCGGAAGACGGCACTTGTGCCTGCAACGAATGCAACTACATGCGGCTGATCACATTGGAGAAGCTCTATAACACCTTGAGGTATGAATGGCCGGAAATCACGGTGGATCCGGCCATCGCGGAAAAGGCAGCCCGTCCTATTCAACGGATGTTGGAAATATCGGAAAAGTTAGGACTCTGACCCATGAACTTTCTGAAAACTTTTACGGACGATCGCGGCAGCCTGACGGTAGTGGAAGCCGAAAAGGAAATCCCTTTCGTAATCCGCCGGGCTTATTGGATTTACAATGTGCCCGATGGAATGGAGAGAGGAAAGCATGCCAACAGGATGACCTATCAGTACCTGGTGGCGGTGAAAGGACGGGTGGAAATCACCTTGGAAAACAAGGAGGGCAAGCGCGCTTATGTGCTCGACCGTCCGGACAAAGGGGTGCTCATACCGCCTATGACCTGGAACGAGCTGCTGAGTTTCTCGGCCGACGCGGTGTTGTTGGTCCTTTCTTCGCAACCCTATCGTCCGGAAATGTATATCAATTCCTACGAGGAATTTCTCCGGTTGATGCAAGACGAACTAAGTTGAACATGGAACCGACATGGGACATCCGGCTGTATGACGCTTTCTGCAGGGAGGAATGGGACGATTTCGTGCGGGCTTCGCGCAACGGCACTTTCCTCTTTTTGCGCGACTACATGGAATATCATGCCGACCGTTTCAGCGACTGTTCCTTGATGGCTTTCCGGGGCGGGAATCTGCGCGCAGTCGTACCGGCCCATATGGGCGGGCGGGCGTTCTGCAGTCATTTGGGACTGACTTACGGCGGTGTGGTGACCGACCGGAAGATGACAGCCCAAGGCATGTTGGAACTGTTCGAGGCAATCATCCTTTTTTTGCGGGAAAGGTTAGGAGCAGATACCTGGATTTATCGCCCTGTGCCTTACATTTACGCCGACTATCCGAGCCAGGAAGACTTGTATGCATTGTTCCGCTGGGGCGGACAACTGGTTGCCCGCAAAATTTCCTCCGTGATTCCGGCTGTGGAAAACTATGGGTTCAGCACGCTCCGCAGACGCAAGGTGAGAAAGGCGGAACGGGCGGGTTTCGTCGTGGTGCAGGATGAGGATTATGCCGCTTTCTGGAAGGTGCTCGAGGCAAACTTGTCTGAACGCCACGGGGCGCGTCCGGTACACTCGCTGGCCGAAATGGAAATGCTCCATGCCCGTTTTCCGGAACAGATCCTGCTGTACAGGGTTTGTGAGGCGGCTTCGGGACAGACCGTGGCCGGCTGCGTGCTTTATGTGAGCCGCAACGTGGTGCATGTGCAATACATTGGTTCTACGGCCGAAGGAAGGGCGCACGGAGCGGTGGATTTGTTGTTTCATCGGTTGATCAGTCAAGTGTATCGCGACGTGAAGTATTTCGACATGGGCACTTCCGTGGAGGAAGATGGACGGGTGCTGAACGAAGGACTCATTTTTGAAAAGGAAGGTTTCGGCGGACGGGCAGTCGTGTATGACACTTACCGGATAGATCTGGGAGAGGACGAGATGGGATGGCGTGACATTTGGTTTTAAATCTAAAACAAGGTCGGATGATGGTGAAATATTTGGATTTGCAGCGGGTGAATGCGTCTTTTGAACCCCAATTGACAGACGCGGTGGAAAGAACGGTGAAATCCGGTTGGTATTTGTTTGGCGAAGAGGTCGGACGTTTCGAACAACGTTTTGCACGCTATTGTGGCGTGCGGCACTGTGTGGGCGTGGGCAACGGGCTGGATGCCCTGACGCTGATTTTCATGGCTTATGTGAGCTTGGGAAAGATGAGGCGCGGCGACGAGGTGATCGTGCCGGCCAACACTTATATTGCTTCCATTCTGGCTGTGTTGCGGGCTGGGTTGAAGCCTGTGTTTTGCGAACCGGAATGGACTACCTGCAACATTGATCCCGACAAGATAGAGCCGTTGGTGACTGCCCGTACGCGGGCCATAATGGTGGTGCATCTTTATGGACGGGCATGCCGCATGGAGAAGGTGTGGGACGTGGCCGGCCGTCATGGCTTGTGCGTCGTGGAAGATTGTGCGCAGGCTCACGGGGCATGCCATGCGGGAAAAAAGGCCGGGGCATTGGGCGATGCGGCCGGATTCAGCTTTTATCCGGGGAAAAATCTGGGGGCATTGGGCGATGCCGGCGCTGTGACGACAGACGACGGCGAACTGGCGGGACGGGTGCGTGCGTTGGCCAATTACGGTTCTTCGGCCAAATACGTGCATCCTTACGCTGGCGTGAACAGCCGTATGGATGAGTTGCAGGCGGCGGTGTTGAACGTGAAGTTAGGAAGGCTGGATGCCGACAATGCCCGCCGCAAGGAAGTGGCCCGCCAATATGGGGAAAAGATAAAAGCCGAAGGCTTGGTGCTTCCGGCGGTGGACGACGCACTGTCGCACGTGTTCCATGTGTATGCGGTTTTCACGCCTTTGCGCGACCGCCTGCAGGCTTATTTGAAAGCACACGGGGTGCAAGCGTTGGTCCACTACCCTATCCCACCTCACCGGCAAGGAGCATTGGCGGAATATGCCGCGCTGGTTCTTCCGGTGACGGAACGCATCCATCGCGAGGAATTGAGTCTGCCCATGTCGCCTTGGTTGACCTCATCCGAAATTTCAGAGGTGGCGGAAGCCGTGAACGGATTTTTCGCTTCCTTTTAATGGGTCGGTAGATTTTTAGTGTACAGTGCTTGAAAGTGGAAGACGTTTCTACTGGCTCGTGAAGGGAAAGAATACGCGACGGAATAGAACAAAAATCGCTCAAGAGGCACGCAAATTTCTCTCTTGAGATTCACATTTTTTTCTCAAGCGAAAAAAACGTGAATCGCTTGAGGGAATTTTTCGTCTTTCTCGAGAGTGGTATGTCTTGGGCCAGTCCCCCGCTAAATTCTTAAGACACCGGCAAAGCAGGTTCCAATACATACAAAAAAACGGGACAGCCCTCAAGTCACGAGAGGAAAGCCCCGACAGTTTAATCTTTAATCTCTCAAAAATCTTCACATAAACACATAAACGAACTATTTTTTCTGCTCTTTCTATTTCCACACTACTCACGTAGTTTCGTGCTTACGCTTATTCCATAACAATCTTTTTTTACCTTTTACACTAATACCCAATTACTTTCGTGGCGTCATCACGACGCTTTCAATTTCGTCTCACTTATCTTAAAGACACTGCAAAGGTATGGAATAATCCATAAATCCAAAAGATGAGGTCCACAATCTTCCTTTTTGCCCTTTTTTTCTTGACATAGGTCAAGTAATGTTCCCAAAATCCTCGCTATGACGTTTAAAATCTGACTCTTTAGCGAAGATAAGGGCACCCCGGCATGAAAAACAAATAGATTTGTTTTGTCCTGCCCTATGTTTGCATTATCTTTGTACCTTAATTTATTAAGAAGGAAACCGAAACGAAGATGCAAGCAATGGAAGCAAATCAACTCAAAGAGAATTTTTTCGAAGCAATCAGCAAAGAATGGATGATCGTTTGTGCCGGAGGTGCAGACCATTACAACATGATGACCGCCTCGTGGGGCGGGATAGGATGGCTGTGGAACAAGCCCGTGGCTTTCGTGTTCATCCGTCCGGAACGCTACACATTCGAATTTTCCATGCAAAACGACTTCATGACCCTTTCATTCCTTGGAAATTCGGAACAAGCCCGCAAAATCTACCAGTTCTGCGGTTCGCAATCGGGACGCGACGTGAACAAGGAAACCCAAAGCGGACTCACTCCGATGCCGCTGGCCGAAGGAAAATGCGTGGGATTCAAAGAATCACGCCTCACCCTTGTTTGCCGGAAACTCTATGCCGACAACCTGAAACCGGAAGCATTCACCGACCCCGCGCTCGTCAGCCAATGGTATGGCGCAAAAGGAGGATTCCACCAAATGTATGTAGTGGAAATCAAGGAAATACTCACGGAAGAGTAGGAAACACCCCAAAGGCAAGCGACCCTCTCGTCCTTACATGAGAAAGAAAAAATCAAATCATTCAACATAGAAAAATGGAATACAACTTTAGGGAAATTGAGCCGAAATGGCAAAAATACTGGGTGGAACACCAAACCTACAAAGTCACTGAAAACAAAGACAAGAAGAAATATTACGTGCTGAACATGTTCCCTTATCCCAGCGGGGCGGGGCTTCATGTGGGCCATCCGCTGGGCTACATCGCCTCGGACATCTATGCACGCTACAAACGCCTGCAAGGCTTCAACGTGCTGAACCCCATGGGATATGATGCCTACGGTCTTCCCGCAGAGCAATACGCCATACAGACGGGACAGCACCCGGCCATCACCACAGCCGCCAACATCAACCGCTACCGCGAACAGCTGGACAAGATTGGCTTCAGCTTCGACTGGGACCGGGAAGTGCGCACCTGCGACCCGGCTTACTACCACTGGACGCAGTGGGCTTTCCAAAAAATGTTCAACAGCTACTACGACAACAAACGCCAACAGGCGCGCCCCATACAGGAACTCATCGAAACGCTCGCAAAGATGGGAACAGTAGGCTTGGACGTGGCCTGCTCGGAGGAACTGGACCTCACGGCCGACGCTTGGAACGCCATGGACGAAAAGCAGCAACAGGAAACGCTGATGAACTACCGCATCGCCTACTTGGGCGAAACGATGGTGAACTGGTGTCCGAAACTGGGTACGGTGCTGGCCAACGACGAAGTGGTGGACGGCGTGAGCGAACGCGGCGGCTATCCGGTCGTGCAAAAGAAAATGCGGCAATGGTGCCTGCGCGTCAGTGCATACGCCCAGCGTTTGCTGGACGGGCTGGAAACCATTGA
>CALUNJ010000043.1 GCA_944321975.1 uncultured Paraprevotella sp. | reverse complement strand
AAGAAAGACACAAAAAACTACACACCTCTTCCCACCCCCGCCGCTCCAGACAGCCCTTGGAAACACACGGGAAAAGACGGCGGGCAAACCGAGCCAAGGAACACGATTTCCAATCGCTTGAGAAAAAAATGTGAATGGCTTGAGAAAAAAAAGTTAATCGCTTGAGAAAAAATCCGGCATTCCGGAAAAGCTGTATTTTGCTGATTCCAAGCCACATGGAAAGGCGTCCCACACGAAGCAGCTTCCCACCTCCGCCAGAAAGGATCCGGGGAAGCCTGCCCCGAAAGAAGCCGGGAAGGGGAATGTGGATTCTCCCGACAAACAACAACCGCCCGCACACACGTGCCGCCCCCAAACCCAATGAGGGGAAACCTCCCTTTCGGACGTTTCCCCTCATTGCCTCTTCACCTTTCCAGGCGAGAAAATGCTTCCTTAGGCTTCTGCCACAGGTTCCACAGAAACCAAGCTCCTGTCATGACGGCCACGATAGCAACATTTCTTGAATGTCACCACGCCGTCGACCAAGGCGTAAAGCGTGTGGTCTTTTCCCATGCCCACGTTCGTGCCGGGATAGTGAACCGTACCGCGCTGGCGAACGATGATGTTGCCAGCCACGCACTTCTGTCCACCGAAAATCTTTACGCCTAATCGTTTTGATTCCGATTCACGGCCGTTCTTAGAACTACCTACACCTTTTTTATGTGCCATTTTCTTCTAACGTTTTTTAGATTAAGCAATAACTTGTTTTACGGTCAACTCTGTGAACTGCTGGCGATGGCCATTCAGCTTACGGTAACCTTTTCTTCTCTTCTTGTGGAACACCAGTACTTTCTCGCCTTTCACCAACGGAGAAATCACTTCGCAAACCACCTTTGCGCCTTCTACCGTGGGAAGACCTACTGTCACGTTGCCATCGTTGTCGATCAACAACACTTTCTCAAATTCAACAGCTTGGTGAGCCTCAGCGTGCTGCATGTGTTGCACGAACAGTTTCTGGCCTTCCACCACCTTGAACTGCTGACCGTTAATTTCTACAATTGCGTACATTTTTATGGATTAAACGGGTTTTTCCATAAGGCGGACGCCCTCGTGGCCTCACTTGTTTGAGCCTCCATGGACTAAATCGGCTGCAAAGTTAGCAATAACGGCGCACTTGGCCAAACTTTTCGCATGTTTTCTTCGCGGAGAAATGCGCCGTCCTTGCTTTTTTGCCATGCTGCGGACCTGCGGGAAGCAGGGCATTCTTTTATAACTTGTTCCCCAGCAGGTAACGCTCGGCCTCGATGGCCGCCTTGCACCCGCTGGCGGCTGCCGTGATGGCCTGCCGGTAGTGCGGGTCGGCCACGTCTCCGGCGGCAAATACGCCCGGAATGCCCGTGCGGGGCGAATCGCCCTCGGTCATGATGTAGCCCGTCTCGTCGGTCTTGACCCAGGGCTTGAAGATGTCCGAATTGGGCTTGTGCCCGATGGCCAGGAAGAATCCGTCGATGGCCAGGTCGTAGTGTTGTTCGTCCGGCTCGCCCTTGCGCTTCACCACATGCACGCCTTCCACGCCGTTTTCACCGAACAGCCCTTCGGCGTTGTGCTCGAAAAGCACTTCGATCTTCGGGTTTTCCAACACGCGCTCCTGCATGATCTTGGAGGCGCGGAGGAAGGGCTTGCGCACGAGCATGTAGACCTTGGCTGCCAGGCCGGACAGATAGGAAGCCTCTTCGCAGGCGGTGTCGCCGCCGCCGACCACGGCCACCGTCTTCTTGCGGTAGAAGAACCCGTCGCAGGTGGCACAGGCGCTGACTCCCATGCCGGCATATTTTTTCTCGTCGGCCAGGCCGAGATACTTGGCCGTGGCCCCCGTGGCGATGATCACCGTGTCGGCCTCCACCGTGTTGCCGTCGTCAAACGTGACCTGGTAAGGGCGTTCGCCCAGGTCGGCCTTCACCGCGATGGCACTGCGTATGTCGGTGCCGAAACGCTCCGCCTGCTTGCGGAGGTCTTCCATCAGGTCGGGGCCGGCCACCCCTTCGGGATAGCCGGGGAAATTCTCCACCTCCGTGGTGATCGTCAATTGGCCGCCCGGCTGTATGCCTTCGTACAACACGGGGGAAAGATTGGCGCGGCCCGCATAGATGGCCGCCGTGTATCCGGCCGGGCCGGAACCGATAATCAAACAACGTATATGTTCCATTTTCCTTTATTGATTGAATGAGTTTTAATGAGTCTTGTCTCTGCCCCCGAAGTTTCAGCGCAGGTCGATGACTTCGGCCTGCGGGTAATCCGCCGGAGAAAATTCGAAGTCGGCCGCGTCGAACGCCTGCCCGCTGCGGAACTGGTGGATGGCGATGCGTGTCCACTGGCCGTCTTCGCGCCGTTGCATGCGCACGCACATCGGCACGCTCGTCCGCCGGTCAATGTCGAGGATGATGGTGCGCAAGGCCTTTTGCCCGCTTTGGTCCGCCAGGGTCACCTCGTAGCAGGGCTTCCCCCTCAGGACGGTCTCTTTCAAGGCCAGGCCGTAGCCTTCCTTATATAAATGTACAAAGGCATAGGGGTTCATGGCCTGGCGTTCCTCCGGAGTGGGCACGCTCACGTTCACCTCCTCGTTGGCCTTCACGTAGCTCCATTGCGTCTCACCGTTATACCACGTCACCATCTCCGGCGTGTCCATCCGGAACTTCTCCCCTTGAAGGCACATGGTCCCCGACACGCTCCCTTGCAGGTTGCCGTCCGTGAAACTGTCGGCCTTGAACCGGGCTTTCACCCCGCCCTGCCCGGTGACCTGGGCCGCCGTCGCGTCGAGCACTTTCCGCGCGTCGGCGTTTCCCTGCGCATTCCCCTTGGCGAAGCAAAGGCAAAGCGCCATGATCCATAAATACTTTTTCATCGCGTAGTCCTCTTTCCTTTATTTGATTCCCAACTGGTCCAACCTCATCTGCAAGGCGCTTTCATCCGCATAGAGCACCTCGCGCGGCTTGCTGCCTTGCGCCGCCCCCACGACTCCGGCCCGCTCCAGCTGGTCCATGATGCGCCCCGCCCGGTTATAGCCGATGGCAAACTTGCGTTGTATCATGGACGTGGACCCCTGCTGGGTGGCCACGATCAGCTGGGCGGCCTGTCCGCAAAGCGGGTCCCAGCTGCCAAGATCCGAAGCGTCGCCCCCCATCATGCCGTCGCCCTCCGCCTCCACTCTGGGCAACTCAAACGGCCCGAGGTAGCTCTGCTGGGTGGCAATGTAGTTCGTGATGCGCTCCACTTCCGGCGTGTCGACAAAGGCGCACTGCACGCGCACCGGCTCGCTGCCGCTGAGGAACAACATGTCGCCCCGCCCGATCAGGCGGTTGGCGCCCGGCTGGTCCAAGATCGTGCGCGAGTCGATCATCTGGCTCACCTTGAAAGCCATGCGCGCCGGGAAGTTGGCCTTGATCGTGCCCGTGATGATGTTGGTCGTGGGGCGTTGAGTGGCAATCACCATGTGGATGCCCACGGCCCGCGCCAACTGGGCGATGCGCGCGATGGGAAGCTCCACTTCCTTTCCCGCCGTCATGATCAAGTCGCCGAACTCGTCGATAATCACCACGATGTAGGGCATGAAACGGTGGCCGTTCTCCGGGTTCAGCTGGCGGTTCTTGAATTTCTCGTTATATTCCTTTATGTTGCGCACCCGCGCCTTCTTCAGCAAGTCGTAGCGCATGTCCATTTCGGCGCAAAGGCTCTTCAGCGTGGCCACCACCTTCTGCACGTCCGTGATGATCGGTTCGCCTTCGTCGTCGGCAATCTTGGCCAGGAAGTGATTCTCAATCGGGGAATAGATGCTGAACTCCACCTTTTTGGGATCGACCATGACGAATTTCAATTCAGCCGGATGCTTCTTATACAGCAGAGAGGTAATGATCGCGTTCAGGCCGACAGACTTTCCCTGTCCCGTGGCACCGGCCACCAACAAGTGGGGCATCTTGGCCAAATCCACCATGAAGACTTCGTTCGTAATCGTCTTGCCCAAGGCTATCGGCAGCTCGAAAGAGGTCTCCCTGAACTTGCGGCTGTTCAGGATGCTTTCCATCGACACGATGCGCGGTTTGTCATTCGGCACCTCTATCCCGATCGTGCCCTTCCCCGGTATGGGGGCAATGATGCGGATGCCCTTGGCGCTCAGGCTCTGCGCGATGTCGTCTTCCAGGTTCCGTATGCGGGAAATGCGCACGCCTTGGGCCTGCGTGATTTCATAAAGCGTCACCGTGGGGCCTACCGTGGCTTTGATCGACACGATTTCCACGCCGAAATTCCTGAGCACTTCAATAATCCGGTCCTTTTTCTGGTTTTGCTCCGTCATGTCGATGGGGATGTGGTCGTCCTCGCGTTTGTCCAGCAACTCCAGCGTGGGATAATGATAGTTCTCCAAGTCCAGCTTCGGGTCGTAAGGCTCCAAGGCACCTACGCCGTCCTTGTCGGCCACTTCCTCCTTCACCGTCTTTACGATGTCCAGCTCGGGCACCGCAGCCGCAGGGTCGGCCAATCCCGGCGCAGACGCGCCATTCCCCCGCTCTCCCTCCGGGGCGGGGCGTTCGGGAATCTCCAGTTCCACCGTGCGGGGCGCATCTTCTCCGTCAACGTCAACCTCAGTCCCGCTTTCCTCTTTCCCCACAGCCTCGGAAGAGGCCGGAGCTGGAACGGGGAAGTCCCCGGGCACGGACGATTCATGCTGCCCCTTGGCCGGCAGTTTTGACTTGATGTAATCCACCGGATTCAGGATGCGCCTCACGAGCCGTATGGTTTCGCCGCTCACATAAGCCAGATAAGCCACGGCCACCACCAACAACAACATGAACGTGCCGATGGCTCCTATGCGCTGGTTCAGCCAATGGCTGACGAACAGCCCATGATCGCCGCCGGGGTTCATAAAATTCCAGCCACTCAGGCTTTCAAAAATCCCCTGCAGGAAAAACGAAGCCGCCACGGAAATCCACACGACCAGAACCACACAATGGAAAAACCACTTCCAAAGCCGGACCTTATAGGCACGCATCAGTTTCATGGCCGCCACAATCAAGAACACCGGAACGATGAAAGCTGAAAACCCGAAACAATGGTTCACCCCAAAGTCGGCACAATAGGCACCCACCGCGCCCGTATAATTCATGAACCCGTCCATCGCCCCTTGCTCGACCAGGCACTGGTCATCGGCGCCAGTGAAAAGGTAAGAAGTGAACGAAAGCAACATGAACAACGCAAGAACCAACAACAACAAGCCGAAAAAGAAACGGATGGTTTCCTTATGACCCACCGGCTCCTCACCGGCATTCAACACGCTCTCCTCCTTTTTTCCTGCGCCCTCCACAGGCTTTCCGCCTTTTCCTTTTCTTATCTTATTTCCCAATTTTGTGGTCTCTATCGTCGTCTTACTCTTGGCCATTTTAGCTTTTCAGTGTGAAAACATCTACAAAAGTAAATGAAAAACCCCAATTCTTCTATTTTTTCGCCTATTTTTTCGTAGCTTTGTGCTTTTTAAGAACAGAGAATTTACACAAATGGAGGATAACGAGAAGAAAAAAGTCGTGTATTCCCGTGACGCCATAGAGTTCGTCACGGTAGCTGCGGAATTTTGCGCCTATCTGGAGCAATCGGAGGGACGCAAGCGGAAAGATTTCATGGGCACCGTCCTGAAAATACTGCCATTGCTCTACCTGAAAGCCTCCCTGCTTCCTGCCGTGGAAGGAGCGGAAGACTTCCTGCCGGAAGCCTTTGTGTCGGAACAAGACTATGAAGTCATGCGCCTGACACTGGCCGATGTCATGGGGGAAAAAGACGACTACCTGGATTTCTGCAACGAGGACGTGCGCTTCAGCGACGAACCGGCCATGAAAACCATTTCAGAAGATCTGGCAGACCTCTACCAGGCACTGAAGAACTTTGTGGAAACCTACCGCGTCGGAATAGACGAGAACAAATATGAGGCCGTGGCCGAAGTGGGATATTCATTCTCGCTCTATTGGGGCCAGACGCTGGCCAACACCCTGCGCGCGCTTCATCGGGCGAAATACGCGCCACAAGATGAAGATGAAGATGAAGATGAAGACGGAGGTGAAGACTAACCGAACAACCTGAAATGAAAACATTATATAACAAATTCGACAAAAAACTGATCCCGGGCTTGCCGCGCGTGTTGTTTGAAGGGCGCATCTTCGTGATTCAAACGGAAACAGAAGCCGACAAAGCCGTGAAATACCTGATGGATTTCCCGTTGCTGGGAGTGGACACCGAAACGCGCCCCTCGTTCCGCAAAGGCGTGATCAACAAAGTAGCCCTGCTGCAAGTATCCACCGAAGACACCTGCTTCCTTTTCCGGCTCAACCGCATCGGGGTGCCCGACAGCGTGCGCCACCTGCTACAAGACAGCAAAGTGCTGAAGGTAGGACTCTCCCTGCGCGACGATTTCGCCTCGCTCCACAAACGGGGGGAATTCGAACCGCACTCCTTCCTTGAGCTTCAGGACTACGTCAAGTCGTTCGGCATACAAGACATGAGCCTGCAAAAGCTCTACGCGAACATATTCGGGCAAAAAATCAGCAAAGGACAACGCCTCACCAACTGGGAGGCCGACGTGCTGACCGAAGGTCAAAAACTATATGCCGCAACCGATGCATGGGCCTGCGTGCGCCTCTACCGCGAACTGGAATCGCTCAAAGCCAACCACGGCTACACGCTGTCCATCGTGCCTGAACCTGAAAACAACGTGAACGCAGAAGCATGACTTCCCGTGCCCCTGCGATTATCACCTATTTCTCTGACTGATAAAAAAGACACTGACACAATGTACAAGAACTTATTTCTGAAAAGAGGAAAAGAAGAAAGCCTGGAGCGTTTCCATCCCTGGATCTTCTCCGGAGCCGTACACCACATCGAAGGAGAACCGGAAGAAGGAGAAGTCGTGCGCGTGCTCGCCGACGATGGAAAGTTTGTCGCCGTGGGGCATTGGCAAATCGGTTCTATCGCCGTGAGGGTCCTTGACTTCAACGACCGGAAGATTGACATGACCTATTGGGCCCAACGCCTGCAAGAAGCCTACGGGATGAGAAAGAGCATCGGCGTGGCCGGACGAGAGGGCAACGACACCTACCGCCTGGCACACGGCGAAGGGGACAACCTGCCCGGGCTGGTCATAGACATATACGGACACACCGCCGTCATGCAAGCCCATAGCGTAGGCATGCACATGGCACGACACGACATCGCCGCCGCATTGCTCCAAGCCACAGAAGGCACGGTAGAAAATGTGTATTACAAAAGCGAGACCACCCTGCCTTTCAAAGCGGCCTTGGGGCAAGAAAACGGATTCATCGCGGGCGGCAGCACGGACAACGTGGCCATAGAAAACGGGCTGAAGTTCCACATCGACTGGCTGAAAGGGCAAAAAACCGGATTCTTCGTAGACCAACGCGACAACCGCGCCTTGTTGGAACGTTATGCGCGGGGACGTGAGGTGCTGAACATGTTCTGCTATACGGGCGGGTTCAGCGTCTATGCCCTCAGGGGAGGAGCCAAGCTGGTGCATTCCGTGGACAGTTCCTCAAAAGCCATTGACTTGACCCGTGACAATGTGGCGTTAAACTTCCCCGGCGACACCCGCCATGAAGCATTTGCCGAAGATGCATTCAAGTACCTGGACGCCATGGGGCACCACTACGACCTCATCGTGCTCGACCCACCGGCCTTTGCCAAGCACCGCGACGCACTCCGCCAAGCCCTGAAGGGCTACACACGGCTCAACGCCAAAGCCTTTGAGAAAATCAAGCCCGGCGGCATTCTGTTCACGTTCAGCTGTTCGCAAGTCGTCAGCAAAGAACAGTTCCGCACAGCCATATTCACGGCTGCCGCACAAAGCAAAAGGAGGGTGCGCATCCTGCACCAACTGCACCAGCCTGCCGACCACCCCATCGACATTTACCACCCGGAAGGCGAATATCTTAAAGGATTGGTACTTTTTGTGGAATAAACGGGGCAAACCAATAAAAGATGTTAAAGGGATGCATTTTTATCCATGAAACATTTGGAGGTATACGGAAAACCCGTACCTTTGCACTGTGTTTTTCATGGTATTAGATTTAAGGTTAATGGAAGATTGGTTGTCGAGATGACAACCTTCTTTTTTTTAAGGCGATGGATCATGCTTGATTCATCGCCTTTTCAAAATCTCCGGAATCCGGTTCCCGGGTCATCCGGGATTATCAGGAAATCTGCAGATTTTTTAGGGGGATAGTCCAAAAGTTTGCAGTGCTGAGGCGGAAGACGTTTCCACTGCCTCGCGAAGGGAAAAGACAGCGCGGCGAAATAGGACAAAAACGGTCTCAAGAAGGGCGCAGACTTTCCTCAGGCGATTCACATTTTTTTTGCTTGAGAAAAAAATGTGAATCGCCTGAGGAAAACCAGAGGGTTTCAAGAGAAATCCATTTCATTGACTATTAACAAAATAAGATTTCCCTTCAAAATAGACTCATATAGACCTGGAAATGGAGCTTGCGGAAGGGGAAAAGACGGGGACAAGGGCAAGTCCGCATGTATGGCCTTCCCACGCCGGAGGAATCCATGGCCTGTGCCGGGGCGGCATCGTGCGCCGGCCCGGCACAGGCCAGCGCCTTGCCCGAGCGGACAGACCTGCCGCCCGTCCCGCGACGTCATCAGCCGCCCGTTCAATGCCCGCTTCACTTCAGATTTTCCCGATAGAAGGCTTCTATCTTGTCAAACGGGATCTTCTCGAAGTTGTCATACAAGTCCGTGTGAACCGCGCCGGGGACGATAAACAGCGTCTTGTTGCCGCCTTTCAACTTCTTGTAGGTGTCCTCGCTGAAATAACGCGAGTGCGCCTTCTCCCCGTGTATGAGCAACACGGCACTGCGGATCTCATCGGCATACGAAAGAATGGGCATGTTGAGGAAAGACAGGGTGGAAGTCTTGTTCCATCCGCCGTTGGAATTGAGCGAACGTTTATGGTAGCCGCGCGCCGTCTTGTAGTAGGCAAAATAGTCCTTCACATACTGCGGAGCCTCGGCCGGCACGGCATCGGGCAATCCGCCGGCAAGTGCATACGAGCCGTTGCGGTAATCTTCCGTACGCTGCGCGTTCAACTGGCGGCGCAGTCCGTCGCGCGCATCGGCATTGTCGGCGGCATCAAAGTAGCCATTGGCATTGACACGGCTCATGTCATACATGGTGGCGGCCACAGTGGCCTTAATCCGCGTGTCGACGGCCGCGGCATTCACCGCCATGCCTCCCCACCCGCAAATGCCGAGGATTCCGATTCGTTCAGGGTCCACGTCCTCGCGGGTTGCAAGATAGTCCACTGCCGCGCAGAAGTCCTCGGTGTTGAGGTCGGGCGACGCCACATAGCGGGGCTGCCCGCCGCTTTCCCCGGTGAACGAGGGATCAAAGGCAATGGCGAGGAAGCCGCGCTTGGCCAATTCCTGCGCATACAGCCCCGAAGCCTGTTCTTTGACCGCCCCAAAAGGGCCGCATACGGCAATCGCAGGCAGTTTCCCGCCGGCCCCCTTCGGGAGGTAGAGGTCTGCAGCCAGCGTGATGCCGTAACGGTTGTGGAACGTGACTTTCGAATGATCCACCTTGTCGCTCTGCGGGAACACCTTGTCCCACTCCTGAGCCAGATTCAATTTTTCTTCCATGATTCCTTTGTTTATGATTGGATTGTTTTCTTGCGCCGCGAGGCTTCCCGTGCCACAGATGCCGGCAATCAGAGCCACGAAAGCGGTTTTGAATGATGACGTCATAAGTTCTCCTCCTTGATTTTTACGATAAACTGGTCAGAAGCGGATGGTCCACCTCATCATACAGACAACAAGCCGCCCTCTTCCCGGGGCATTTCCACCCCATTGTTCAATCGCGATGTATTCCATAGGCTCTCCATGCATTTTCTCATTTTCCTGCCGCAAAGATAACGCAAAAGCCCCACAACGGTTATGCTGTGAGGCTCAAAGTTTTTTGTTGAAAAGTCCATTTTTTCACAACACGGGAACAGCCGTTGGCGCAATCCCATACTGCCTCTTGAATGCGGCCGAAAAATGAGACTGGTTCTTGAAACCCACCCGGGCATACACGTCCGCAACCTTCTTTCCTCCTTCCTGCATCAGGGCATATGCCACTTCAAGCCGCTTGCGTATCAGCCACTTCTCCGGTGTGAGGTCGCTGATCTTTTTGAAATCACGCTTGAAGGTGGCAAGGCTCCGCCCGGTATAATGGGCAAGTTCTTCCAAGGAAAACTCATACATGTAGTTTTTGTTCATAAAATCCATGATGTCTATCTTCCATGGTTCGTTAAAGTCGAACAACGTGGGAACAAACCGCTCGTCTATGTGCAACAAGGCGAGCAGGCCTTCCTCCAGCTTCAGGTGCATGAAATCGTCTTTCGGCTTCACGTCCGTGTCGAAAAAAGGAGTCAACGAAGCAAAAAGGCTGGTGATTTCTGCCGTTGGGGGAAGTTTGATCACGCCCGGCTTCAGTTTTGACATCTTCGGCAGACGCTTGTAGCGCGACGATTTTGCAAACATTTCGCGCAAGAAATTCCGGGTAAAGTTCAAGAATATGCCACAATACCGCTCCCCGCCGAGCGCCCGTTTATACATGGTGATGTGATGGTCGCGCGGAATGAACACGCACTCCCCCTTCCCCACATGGATTTCACCCTTGCCGTCCCCAAGAACCATCTCCCCGGAATAGACGTAATTCATCGCATATTCCCGCGAACGGTGAATGCAAGCCGCAATGTCATCATAAAAACAAGAAACAAACACATTATCATAATTGAAAACCAACTTCATGGATTCCAACTGCTGTTCTCCGACCTCTTTCATATTTTCCATTAATATCCCGGTCGCAAAGATACGAAAAACGTCCCATATGCCATGGCCGTCCGGCAGATTCATTCCTCGTTTTAAAATAATGCGTGGCTCCACCCAGGCATTCCCGCCACCGCCCCGCCGTGTTAAAAAAGGACAAATGCCGGGATTCCGGGAACCACAAAAACGCCAAGATGCTTGGCTATTCGGAAATAACTCTGTAACTTCGCTCTCGGAAACCAACCTATGAAAGGCTCCTTAGCTCAACTGAATAGAGCATCTGACTACGGATCAGAAGGTTACAGGTTTGAATCCTGTAGGAGTCACTACTTTTCGATTTTCATTTCCCGAAATTATCCCATAGGCTTTCCACATAAGAAAAATGAACGGCCACACAAATTCCGGATTTCGGATATGGACGACAAAGAAAAACCCACATCCTTGCCCGTTTCCTTTTGCCGAGGAAACGGCATGTTCCTGACGCCAAAAGCGGATCACAAAAGAAGAAGAGAAACAACCTCATTTATAAAAAACAAAAAAATTATTCCAATGAAGAAAACAACAATTAGCCTGATGTGCGGCGCGGCACTTCTCTGTGCCTGCCAGTCGGGACCGGAAAAGACGACAATCAGCGGAACACTCCAAGACCTGTCCAACGACACATTGTTCATGATGAACTATCCCTTGAACCAACGCAGCGAAGTCGCCGTAGATACCATCCTGGCCCAAGAAGGCAAATTCACCTATGAAGTGGCATGCGACAGCGTGCCAGTGAACCTGGGCATTTATGCCAAACCATCCGGCGCGGAGGCCGAAGGAACGGGCGTACAAATCAACCTGCTGGTTTTCCCCGGCGAATCCATCACAATGACGGGCACAACGAAAGACTATCAAGTGGAAGGCAGCCCATTCTTCACGGCCTATAGCGAAGCGGAAAAAGCATGGAAATCCACAGAAGAACAAATGATGGACTTGTACACGAAAGCCGTGCAAATGCAGAAAGACGGCATCCCGGCTGACTCCATCATGCGCTTCTATGCACCGGCCCAAGACTACTACCAGCAAATCACGGAAGCCAAAAAGAAATTCGTGAGTGAAAACCCCGACAACGACGTGGCACTCTACTTGCTGCAAGACTTGGGGCTGGACAACATCCGTGAATTATTGCCCAAGATTTCCGACAAAGTGAAAAACGGGCCGCTTGCCGTGCTCTACCGCTCGATGGACGACAGGCTCGCCAAAGAACAAGCCCGCGCCGAAGCGAAAAAAGCCATTTCGGAAGGAGCACAGGCACCCGACTTCACCCTGAAAGACATCAACGGAAAAGACCTCGCCTTGTCTTCACTGCGCGGGAAATATGTGGTGCTCGACTTTTGGGGAAGCTGGTGTGGCTGGTGCATCAAGGGGATTCCCGACATGAAGAAATACTACGACAAGTATAAAGACAAGATGGAAATACTCGGCATTGACTGCAACGACACGGAGGAGAGCTGGAAAGAAGCCGTGAAAGAACATGAAATGCCATGGTTGCACGTGCGCAATGAAGGCGACGCCGCCAACGACGTGAGCGTGCGCTATGCCATAGAAGGCTATCCGACAAAAATTGTCGTTGACCCGGAAGGCAAAATCGCCAAAGTGGTCGTCGGCGAAAGCCCCGCATTCTACGAATATCTGGACAGCCTGTTCCATTAACCCCGGAACAACCGACAAAACCCATGGCCGCAAGGAGGAACAGCGACAGTTCGCCCCTTGCGGCCATCGCCATTTAAACATACAAAGCCGGATGCCTGGAAAAAAACAAGGAACAGTGGAACTTTTCATGGAAACAGCCATAGCGCCAGCCCCTGCTGAAACGGGAAAGATACCGACTCCCGCGAAGGAGAAAGATACACGCGGGAAACAGGACAAAATAGCTCTCAAGAGGGAATGCGAATTTCACGCTTGAGGAAAATTGAAGAATCGCCTGAGATTTTTCTTCGCATTTCAAGAGATCCGTATTTTATTGATTATAAACAAAATGCAAGCCTATTTCAAGATAGGGACATATGCTCTTGTGGCGGGATCTTACGAGAAACGTACGAACGACGGTGCAGGGCTGCATGACGGACGTCAACGGATAGGAAATGAATGACAAAAGCTGTCCGTAAAGAGCCCGTCCGCCGCCCAAACCTAAAATCATCCCATACCCCTAATTTAAGCCCATGCTTTGCCTTGACCTCAAACTTCGCATTTCTGCTGAATTTTGTCGGATATTCCATAGGTTTTCGCTAACTTTGTAACAAGACCTTTAAAAACAGGAAGCGAATGATCAAAATTTATGGTATGAAGACCTGTCCCGACTGCACCTACGTGGAAGAACAGGCCAAAGGAAACAAAAAATATGAAATCATTGACCTCGGAGCACAGGTCAGCAACCTAAAGGCATTCTTACGGCTGCGCGACACCCACCCGGCATTCGACGCAATAAAGAGACTCGGTGCCGTGGGCATCCCCTGCTTCATTCTGGAAGACGGAACCGTCACATTGAAGCCGGAAAAAGCCGGATTGCGTTCACGCCCGAAAGAGAAAGGCCCTTCGTGCAGCTTGGACGGCAGCGGATGCTAACACGAGCCACCCTCAAAAAGACATCAAAAACCGGGGAGAGCGAAAGCCCCCTCTTCCTTCTTCGGAAAAAAGGAGGATCATGCCTTCCCCATAGCCTTTAAAGAACAGCAATGGAAACTTTTAACGATGTGATTTCAGAAGACCGGCTGGTGCTGGTGGACTTTTTCGCCACTTGGTGCCAACCTTGCAAAATGATGCATCCCGTGTTGCAACAAGTAAAGAGCGTGCTCGGAGACAAAATCCGCGTCATCAAAGTGGACGTGGACAAAAACAGGCAAACAGCCGGACAATACCAAATCCAATCCGTGCCCACCCTGATGCTGACACGCGGAGGGCAGGTGCTTTGGAGGCAAAGCGGCGCAATGCCCAAAGCTGAATTGCTGGCCGTGATAGACCCCTTCCTGAACTGACAACACACATCATGCAGGACAAGAAACAGGCCCCACAAACGGCCCCAAGGGGAAAAAGCGACGAAGTGGCACCCACGATGTCCCAAACCGGAAAAGAAAAGCCCCGCTGCCGATGGTGCCGCACGGACAATCCGTCCTACGTGGAATACCACGACAAGGAATGGGGGGTGCCGGTGCACGACGATGGCAGACTCTTCGAAATGCTCTTGCTCGAATCTTTCCAGGCCGGACTCTCGTGGGAATGCATCCTGAACAAACGCGGGGCCTTCCGCCAAGCCTTCGATGGATTTTCCCCCGAGCGGATTGCCCGCTACGAAGAGGACAAGATCCAAGCGCTGCAGCAAAACAAAGACATCGTGCGCAACCGCCTGAAAATCCATGCTGCCATAGTCAATGCCCGGATTTTCAGGGAAATCCAACGTGAATATGGCTCGTTCGACCACTACATCTGGCACTTTACCGACAGAACCACAGTGTTCGAAACGGGACGGGCCACTTCGCCCCTTTCCGACACCATTTCCAAAGACCTACGCCGCAGAGGAATGAAATTCGTGGGCAGCACCATCATCTACGCTTACCTGCAAGCCATCGGCATCATCCATTCGCACGAAGAAGGATGCTGGCTGGCCCATCACCCCACCGCACAAACATGAAAATCACCTCGCTGGCAGAAAACACAAGCCGCAAGGGGCTGCCCGCGGCACATGGGCTCAGCCTGCACATCCGCCTGGACGACGGACGGCAAATCTTGTTCGACATGGGCCAACGCACACTCTTCGCTGAAAACGCGGCCAGACTGGACATTGACTTGGCCGAGACAGACCTGGCCGTCGTGTCCCACGGGCACTATGACCACGGCGGAGGACTGCGCGCCTTTCTCAGGCTGAACCACAAGGCGAGAATATATCTGTCCCTCCATGCCTTCGAGCCACACTACTCTTTACGGGAAGAAGGAATGAAATACATAGGGCTTGATCCCGAACTGGCGGACTGCGGCAGGCTGGCATTCTGCGGGGAAAGCACACGCATAGACAAAGACATCATGCTTTTCTCCGGAGTGAAAGGAGCCGACATGTACCCGCCCGGCAACCGGCTCTTGTATGGCCCCGCCCCAACCACCCACGACGATTTCCGGCACGAACAGAGCCTCATCGTCACAGAAGGAGACCGTACCATTCTGTTTGCCGGATGCGCCCACGCCGGCATTCTCAACATCATGCGGGAAGCCCGGTTGAAGGCCGGACGCAAGCTGACGCATGTGTTCGCAGGCATGCACTTGGTGAAAAACGGACTTTCCCAAGCGCAAGAGACCGCATTTATCCACACCTTGGGTCACAAACTGCTGGAAACAGGCAACTGCCGATACTTCACCATGCACTGCACCGGATGGCCCCAATATGAAACCTTGAAAGAAATCATGGGGGAAACGATCAGTTATATGAGTTGCGGAGACGTGGTGACCTTATAAGCACACTGCCCAAGGACACACGAAGCGCCCCTACCCGCCCCGGAAACGAACAGACACCAATGCCATCCGCACATAAAAAAACGCGTCACCCCAAACCGCGCCAGAAGAAATAAAAACATTAACTTTGCACACTGACAGCCACCCGACATTTTAACAGGAAATGCCCATCATTGAAATCACATCGCCGAACCAGCCCGGTGCAGACGTGTTCAGCACCCTGACAGAAGCCCAGCTGCGCAACCGGCTGGAGCCAGCCAAAGGAATCTTCATTGCCGAAAGCCCGAAAGTAATCCGCGTGGCCTTGGATGCCGGCTACCAGCCCCTGTCCCTTCTCTGTGAAAAGAAACATCTGGCGGGCGACGCGGCAGACATCGCCGAGCGATGCGCACACCTCCCCATATACACCGGAGAAAGAGACGTGCTTGCCCGGCTGACAGGCTATGTCCTGACACGCGGAGTGCTCTGTGCCATGCAACGGCCACATCCCCGGAGCGTGGAAGAAATCTGCCGGGACGCACGGCGCATCGTCGTGATCCACGGCGTGACGGACACGACCAACATCGGAGCCATCTTCCGGTCGGCCGCCGCATTGGGCATAGACGGAGTGCTACTCACTCCTGACTCATGCGACCCTCTGAACCGACGCGCCGTACGCGTCTCCATGGGGTCTGTGTTCCTGATTCCATGGACATGGCTCGAAACCCCGCTTGAGGGTTTGCGCCGCTGGGGATTCCGCACAGCCGCCATGGCGCTCACGAACGATTCCATCCCGCTGGACAGTCCTGCGCTGAAAGCCGAACCACGGCTGGCCCTCGTGATGGGCACCGAAGGCGACGGGCTCCCCCATGAGACCATAGCCCAAGCCGACTACGTGGTGCGCATCCCCATGGCGCACGGCGTGGACTCGCTCAACGTGGCGGCAGCCTCTGCCGTGGCTTTTTGGGAACTGAGACGGAAGCAGCAGTAATTTAGCGGGAAGGGAGAGTCTGAAAGTTTGCGATGCTGAAGCGGAAGAGTCTTTTTACCGTCTCGCGAAGGAAAAAAGGCCACGTGGAGGAATAGGACAAAATCGCCCTCAAGAGGAATGCCGGTTTTCTTCAAGGGATTCACATTTTTTTCGCTTGAGAAAAAAAAGTGAACCGCCTGAAAAAAGAACACAATCCTCAAAAAGAGCTTATTTTCTTGAACATTAACAAAATAGGATTTCCTTAAAAATAGGATAATATGGACTTTGGAGTGCAGTTTACGGAAGGAATATTCAGTAAATGCCCCTAAAAAATGTGCCGGGCAGCTCCCAAACTGCCCGGCACGGAAAAAAACCAAAACCTAAAAAGAGGTCAAACCTCATCTATTTTTATAGTTCTTCAGACCCGTCTGCAAAAATTCCACATATTTGTTGATATCCTCGTCGTAAGAGTATGACTTGTTCAACGGTTTGCCCTCATTGTCGAGCAACACGTAGAAGGGTTGTGCATTGGCCCCGAACTTACTGCGCTGCAGATAGCTCCACTTGTCGCCCACCGTGCGCAAAGTGCGCTCCTGGCCGTTTTCAACCACCTTGACGGGTTCAGGCAGTTTGGCTTTCTCGTCCACATAAAGTGTGATCAGCACGTAGTCATCCTGCATGATGTCGGCCACCTTTTGATCCGACCACACGGCCAATTCCATCTTGCGGCAATTGACGCAACCATATCCCGTGAAGTCAATCATCACCGGCTTGCCTTGCTGCTTGGCATAAGCCATGCCGGCATCGAAGTCATTGAACTTGGCGCGCACCTCATTGTCATAAAGGTTGAAATCTTGCGTGTTCATTGGCGGCGAGAAGGCACTGATGGCCTTCAGCGGAGCGCCCCACAAGCCCGGAACCATATAAATGGCAAAAGCAAATGAAACCAACGCCATAAAGAAGCGGGTCACAGACGTGCGGTGGTTCACTATGACGTTGCCCGACTCGTCATATTCATCCTCGTCGTGCGGAAAACGCAGCCAGCCGATCAGATAGGCGCCCAAAAGGGCGAATATCACGATCCACAAGCTGAGGAATGCCTCGCGGTCGAGAATATGCCACCCATAAGCCAGATCGGCCACGGAAAGGAACTTCAACGCAAAAGCCAACTCGAGGAAACCGAGCGTGACCTTCACACAGTTCATCCAATTGCCGGACTTGGGCATGGTCTTCAACCAAGCCGGGAACATGGCAAACAGAGTAAACGGCAAAGCCAGCGCTATGGCAAAGCCCAGCATGCCGATAGTGGGCGCAAGGATGCTGCCAGAGGTGGAAACTTCAACCAGCAAGAAACCGATGATGGGACCCGTGCAGGAAAAAGAGACCAATGCCAGCGTGAAGGCCATGAGGAAAATGCTCAGCAATCCCGTCGTGGACTCCGCCTTGCTGTCTACGGCATTACTCCAAGATGAAGGCAACGTGATTTCGAACGCTCCAAAGAAACTGGCCGCAAAGACCAAAAGCAACAAGCAGAAGAAGATGTTAAAAATGGCATTGGTGGAAAGCGCATTGAGCGCGCTGGCTCCAAAAATGGCCGTGATGACCAATCCCAACAGCACATAGATGACCACGATGCTCACGCCATAAGTGGCTGCATCGCGTATGCCCTTCCGCTTGTCACCGGAACGCTTCAGGAAGAAGCTCACCGTCATGGGAATGATCGGCCACACACAAGGTGTCAGCAAAGCCACCAAACCGCCCAAAAAGCCCAGCAAGAAGATCTTCCACCAAGCCTGTTGCGCCGCATTGGAGGCCGCTTCGCCAAAAGCCGCCAGTTCGTCGATGACAGGAGCCCAATAATCCGTAGCCCCCACAGCGGCCTTATTGTCCGCAGGAGCGGCAGCCACTACGGAATCGGTGGCTGCGGAATCGGCAGCCACAGCGGTGGCCGGTTCGGTTTCGGCCAAAGCCGTTGCCGTCCCGGCGGATTTTCCCGCGTCTTGCTCAGTGGCCGCTACTTCCTTTTTTTTTTCAGTCGCAGCCTTTGCCGCGGCTTGTGGCTTCCCCTCGCCGGCGAAAGAAAACTCCACGTTGGTCGGGGGCATGCAGTTCTGGTCGTTGCAAGCGCCATAGTTCAAATAACCTTTCACGGAATAGGTTTTCTCCGTGATGCGCATTTTCTGCACAAACACCGCCTTGCCTTCCATATAGGTCACTTCCATGCTGAAAAGCTCGTCGAAAGCCTTGTGCACGTCTCCACGCGCTGTCAGACTCCCTACTGGCTCCACCCCCTTCTGCTCATCAAAATTGATGGTGGCCGGAGTGGGGCCTCCCTCCGGAATATCAGTGGAATACACGTGCCATCCCGGATCAATGTCCCCCGTGAACACAATTTCAAACTCCGAGTCGGAAAGTTTGTTCTGCACCACAGTAAACTTCACCGGCTCTTGAAACTGGGCCATGATGGGCAAAGCCATGACCCATAACCACAATAAAGATATGATCTTTTTCATTTTTAAGAACTTGTTTTGGCTGCAAAGATAGCCATTATCCTTGAATCAGGGAAATAAGGAACTCAAAAAAAGACCCGCCTGAAAGCTCAGGCAGGTCTTTCGCTTATATTTTCACCCTCTAATTACAATTTCGGACCGGCAGCAACCAAAGCCTTGCCAGCCTCGTTGCCCGTGAACTTCGTGAAGTTCTTGATGAAACGTCCGGCCAGATCCTCAGCCTTCTTGTTCCATTCAGCCACGTCGGCGTAAGTGTCGCGCGGATCGAGGATCTTCGGATCTACGCCCGGCAATTCCGTAGGAACAACGAAGTTGAAGTAAGGAATCGTCTTGGTCGGAGCCGTGTCGATGGAACCGTCCAGGATGGCGTCGATGATGCCGCGGGTGTCGCGGATGGAGATACGCTTGCCCGTACCGTTCCAACCGGTGTTCACCAAATAAGCCTTTGCGCCGGAAGCGTTCATCTTCTTCACCAGTTCCTCTGCATACTTCGTGGGATGCAAGCTCAAGAAAGCGGCGCCGAAGCAAGCGGAGAATGTCGGGGTCGGCTCGGTGATACCGCGTTCCGTACCGGCCAACTTGGCGGTGAAGCCAGACAAGAAGTAGTACTGAGCCTGCTGGTCATCCAAGATAGATACGGGAGGCAATACACCGAAAGCATCGGCAGACAAGAAGATTACCTGCTTGGCAGTCGGACCCTTAGATACCGGCTTCACGATGTTCTCAATGTGGTAGATAGGATAAGACACACGGGTGTTCTCCGTCACGCTCTTGTCGGCGAAGTCAATCTTGCCGTTGGCGTCTACCGTCACGTTCTCCAACAAAGCGTCGCGCTTGATGGCGTTGTAGATGTCGGGTTCAGACTCCTTGTCCAAGTTGATGACCTTGGCATAGCAACCACCTTCGTAGTTGAACACGCCCTCATCGTCCCATCCGTGCTCGTCATCGCCAATCAGCTTGCGCTTCGGATCGGTAGACAAAGTGGTCTTACCCGTACCGGACAGGCCGAAGAAGATGGCTGTGCTGGTGCCGTCCATATTGGTGTTGGCGGAGCAGTGCATGGAAGCGATGCCACGCAACGGGTTCAGGTAGTTCATGATAGAGAAGATACCCTTCTTCATCTCACCGCCGTACCAAGTGTTCAGGATGACCTGCTCGTTGGTCTTCAGGTTGAACACGGTAGCAGTCTCGGAATTCAAGCCCAGCTCCTTGTAGTTGTCCACCTTGGCCTTGGCTGCGTTGAACGAAACGAAATCAGGCTCGCCGTAATTGGCCAGTTCTTCTTCCGTCGGACGGATGAACATGTTCTTCACGAAATGAGCCTGCCATGCCACTTCCATGATGAAACGCACCTTCAGACGCGTAGCCGGGTTGGCACCGCAGAAAGTATCCATCAC
>CALUNJ010000042.1 GCA_944321975.1 uncultured Paraprevotella sp. | reverse complement strand
GTCCCGCTGGTTTTCTTGTCAAACCATGATCCTATAAAATAACCGGCCAACGCGCCCAAGGGGCCCATCGTCATGAATCCCATCACGCCGCCAATCCATTTTCCATATCCCATAATTGCCGTTTTATTTTTGTAACTCCAAAGTTACCAAGTTTTTCAATGACGAAGACATCCGGCTTCCTTTTTATGGAATTTTAACAAGTTGTAGAGAAAGGGAATCTCACAATTTTATACTTTTGCTATTAGAGTATGCCTTAGTACCGAAAAAACTTGTATCATTAACTCTAAACACATACAATCATGATGAAAAGAAACTTCCTTTTAATGGCCTTCATCACCGCAATGTCCGGCATGCCACAAGCCGCAGTGCCGGGTAAAAGCTCCAATAGCAACCAAAATATAGACCCTATGTCCGACAAGGCATTCAATGCCCGACGCGGAGCCGTCATCCTGAACAACAACGTCTTCGCAAAGAGCGAAGTGGGAATCGACCCAAAGTCAGTGGAGCGGGTAATAAAAGAAATCAAGCTCCCCCTCGTCATCCGCGACATCAACGACCGGCATGACTCCCTCGTGGTCACCCAATATCCGTTCACCATCAACGGCGTGGAATACGACTACGTGGTGCAAATCGAACTCAAAGACTTCAAGAATATCCATTGGGCCTCGCTGGAAGATTTGAAGGAAAAGCGTTTTCCTGGCCTGAAAGGCCCGTACGTCTTTATGATTGACCGGAACTTCATCACGCGCGATGCCGCGTCCTACAAAGTGGACGAAAACTTCATCTACGACATGCAGGTGATTTCTTCCGCCGATTTCGAGTCACAGCAAGATTTTCCTCCCTTCTCCATCATCCGGATTTTCACCAAGACACAAGAAAACATCCCGCCGGTGCGATTGCGGTAAAGGCATAAAAAACGGGAAGGAAACGACCGCTCCCGCAGAGGTTTCCTTCCCGCCGTTTATTCGTGATTCAATATTGGCCTGGCATTACATCATGCCGCCCATGCCGCCCATGCCCGGGTTGCCCATCGGCATATCGGCCTTTTCTTCCTTCTTGTCGCAGATGACACATTCCGTGGTCAGGAACATGCCCGCGATGGAAGCGGCGTTCTCAAGGGCCACACGAGTCACCTTGGCCGGGTCGATGATGCCGCTGGCCTTCAGGTTCTCATACTTGTCCTCGCGGGCATTGTAACCGAAGTCGCCTTCGCCCTGACGGACTTTCTCCACCACCACGGAACCTTCAAGGCCTGCGTTCTCCACAATCTGGCGGAGCGGTTCCTCAATGGCACGTTTCACGATGTTGATGCCCGTGGTTTCGTCCGCATTGTCGCCCGACATGCCGTCCAGCACATTCGTAGCCCGGATGTAAGCCACGCCGCCACCGGCAATGATACCTTCCTCGATGGCTGCGCGGGTAGCACACAACGCGTCGTCCACACGGTCTTTCTTCTCCTTCATCTCCACTTCGCTCGGTGCGCCGACGTAAAGCACAGCCACCCCGCCGCTCAGTTTGGCCAGACGTTCCTGCAGCTTCTCCTTGTCGTAGTCGCTCTTCGTGTTGGCGATTTCATTCTTGATCTGGTTCACACGGTCCTTGATCAGCTCGCTCTGCCCGTGGCCGTTCACGATGGTCGTGTTGTCTTTCGAAATGGTCACCTTGTCGCAAGAACCCAGCATCTCAATGGTAGCCTGTTCCAGCTTCAAGCCTTTCTCTTCGCTGATGACCACACCACCCGTCAGCACGGCGATGTCTTCCAGCATGGCCTTGCGGCGGTCGCCGAAGCCCGGAGCCTTCACGGCGCAAATCTTCAACTGGCTGCGCAGGCGGTTGACCACCAAGGTTGTCAAAGCCTCGCTGTCCACATCCTCGGCGATGACCAGCAACGGACGTCCCGTCTGCACGGCCGGTTCGAGGATGGGCAAGAAGTCTTTCAAGTTGGAAATTTTCTTGTCATAAATCAGGATATACGGATTTTCCATCACGCATTCCATCTTCTCCGTGTCGGTCACGAAATAGGCCGACAGGTAACCGCGGTCGAACTGCATGCCTTCCACCACGCCGATGGTCGTGTCGCGGCCTTTGGCCTCCTCGATGGTGATCACGCCGTCCTTGCTGACTTTCTGCATGGCGTCGGCCAACAGCTTGCCGATTTCAGGATCATTGTTGGCACTCACCGTGGCCACCTGTTCGATCTTGCTATAATCATCGCCCACTTGTTCGGCCTGCGTCTTAATGAAATCCACCACCTTGGCCACGGCCTTGTCAATACCGCGCTTCAAATCCATGGGATTGGCACCGGCGGCCACGTTCTTCAGGCCCACGCTCACGATGCTCTGTGCCAGCACCGTGGCTGTTGTCGTCCCGTCGCCCGCATCATCACCGGTCTTGCTGGCCACGCTCTTCACAAGCTGCGCGCCGGCATTCTCAAATGCGTCGGCCAATTCGATTTCCTTGGCCACCGTCACGCCGTCTTTCGTGATCTGGGGCGCACCGAACTTCTTTTCGATGATGACATTACGTCCCTTCGGGCCCAATGTCACCTTGACGGCATTGGCCAATTGGTCCACACCCTTTTTCATTGCCTCGCGGGCTTCCACGTTAAATCTGATATCTTTTGCCATGATTCTTAATTCCTTTCTCTATTTTAAATAATGTATAAAACCCTCCGATCATGCCAACACGGCCACCACGTCGCTCTGACGCATAATCAGATACTTCTTGCCCTCATATTCCACTTCCGTGCCGGCATATTTGCCATACAGCACCGTGTCGCCTTCCTTCAGCACCATTTCTTCATCCTTTGTGCCTTTGCCTACGGCAACCACAGTTCCCTGCAATGGTTTTTCCTTTGCGGTGTCCGGAATAATAATGCCGCCAACTGTTTTCGTTTCTGCCGGTGCCGGTTCTATCAGCACCCGGTCTGCCAATGGTTTAATGTTCATAATCTATTCGTTTTTTAAATACGTTGCACTTTTTTTGAAATTCTACTCCATGTAGTACCAAAAGCATGCCAAAACCGCAAAACTGACAATTTGGCAGAACCTTTTCCGACTGCCATTCACTCCCCCTCAAAGCCAAAAGAAACCTGCTATCACAGAAAAAGAAAAACAAAAACGCCGTCTGGCACCCACGGGAACAAGCCTGCAGTGTGGAACGTTACGCACAAAGTTTTCACGCCCGTCCATGCCAAAAGACAGCAACTCAGGAGAAATACAAATTTACCTCAAGCGATTCACATTTTTTCATCAAGCAAAAAAAATGTGAATCGCTTGAGATAAATCCAAGAACAGCTTGGCACTTTATACCGATTTGAATATCAACGATTAAAAAAGAACAAGAAGAATGCGCCCCATCCTCTCTCCGTAGCCTTCCGGCACCGGCTGCCCCGGGCGTGCCACGGAACTTTCAAAAAATCCACACACGCCCCCCCACTAAATCTCCACAACTTACGTTACAATGGAATTTATTCCGTACATTTGCAAACAAAATCACGAAGCATGAAACTGCGACTGACCTATCTTGTCATCTTCCTCGTCACCCTGGGCATGCTGATGCTCTTCCCGAAAACCGGCGGATATTTCTGGCAACCAGAACTCATCAATCCGGTGGCAGCCCTGCTGTTCACCCTCCTGATCTACCTCACCGGACACATCGCCCGCTCCGCCCGCAATGTCACGGGAGTGCTCTGCACGGCATTGTTCATCCTGCTCTTCTGCCCCGGCTCCCCCCAGTTTTTCAACCGCGACGAAACCGCCGTGATGGAGTTGGGGTCGGCCTGCATCGTCCCATTCTTCATCTCCCAATACAACCGCATATCCAACAAAAATTTCAAATATGGCTATTTCCTGATGCTGCTCATGGGCATCTTCTGCAGCTACACGCACGACAGCATCACCATCCCGCTCTGTGCCGGCTTCCTCACCCTCTCCTACCTGCAACGCGCCCACTGGTTCCGGCGGGCCTGCTGGCCCATGGTCATCGGTTTCGCCATCGGCACGACATTGGCCATCCTGCGCGCCAACCGATGGCAGAACCCGCCCCTGGTCGAGAGCAACACGATCTACGGGCTCACGCAACTGTGGGAAAACAAGGTGTTCATCTTTGCCATCCTGCTGACCATCTATTTCCTCTCGTCGCGCAAACGGAGAAGAAGGCTGTGGCGCATCTCCCGCGAACACAGACTGCTCACCTATTGCCTGCTCTATTCCCTTTGCGCCATCCCCTTCGCCCCGCTGGGATTGGACAACGCCATATCCGGCGTTTGCTTCTTCTGCATGTTTTGGGCTTTGTTCCTCTTCCAGCAACTAATGGAACTCATCAAGGAACGCAGGCGGCTTGCCGCTTCAAGGCACGCGACAGGCTAAAGCATCCAGTCGCCCAACGCACAAGTGGTTTCCACGGCCAGCTCCACGCTGTCGGCCAAACCCGGAAAAAAATCCATCCCCGTGAGTTGCTCCACCTCGTCCACCGTGCGGACATACGCGCGCAGGGGGCGGCTCCCCGCCCGGTTCTCAAAAACAAAGCCGATGGCTTTGGGCGGCGCCAGGCAAAGCACCACCTTGAAAAAAGCATCGGGCACGGCCACACGGCTGTCGCCGATGTGCTTGCGCGGCGCGCCTTCAAACACAGGCCCCCCGACCACATACAGCCGGCCGCACTCCATCGCCCAATCGCGGCAAGCCTCCTCCAGTTCCTTCCAGTCGCCTCCGTTCAGGTTGTGGTTTTGCGGGCAAATATTCGTCATATAGAAACTCTCCCGCATGGCCTGCACGTCCCATTTGTTATCCGCCGCCGGACAGATGTGCCCCCGGTCGTACCCCGAATGCTTGTAATCCTCCGTGGTCACAGGGCGGTCTACCGCCGGATCCGGCAGGAACTTGTCCGACCGCCCGGCCACCTCCTTGAAACGCTCCGGAGTCAGTGTCCATGCCACCCAGTTGGGCTGCTTCGTCCGCTCGTTATAGGAAACGACATAGCCTTTATGGCGGATGACCTGCCCGCTTCGTTTTTCCAGCAAGTCAGGCAGCCCCACTTCCGTCTCTTCCGCATCTGCCGAAGAAGGGCGCCCCCATTGCAAGTCCTTTGCCGACAGAGAAGGCCGCTTGCCGTCCATCCAAACTTCGACCCATGTCCTCACACGCCAGTCGCTCCCGGCCCACACCAACAGAGCCGTGACGACAAGGGTTATCCACCCTTTTGATTTCAAACGATTTCCCTTTTTCATTTTTCTATGTTTCCTTTTTCGTTTCACCACATACACCCCCACGGGCGACAACCAGGTTGTGGCCAGCACCACCACCCACAAATTGCCCGTTTCCGGATGATAAGCGGCCCGGAGTTCTTCCCACCGAAGCCCCTCGGCCAACCCGAAGGCCAACTCGAAAGCCAACGTCAGAAGCAACCAGAGCCACCCCGTCTGCCAACTCTCCTTAAGACTCATCCGCCCCACACGGGGCAAAAGCACGAGTGCCGCCAGGAAAATCAGCAGGCTGAGCAAGACCCCGCTGGCCGGCAAAGCCCATGATGCCCCCAAGGCCTTGTCCAACACATGTTCGCGCATCCCGCCGTTGAGTATGGCCAGGGGGATAAAACAAGCCCATACCCCGGCCGTCTTCCAAACTTTCACCGTTCCGCGACTCATTCCGAACCTCTTTTTATCACGATCCGCAGGACAAGACAACGGAATCCCCCCTCCGGATCTTCATCGCGCCCACCCGGGAAAAAAACATATCCATCATGAAGCGTAGTTCACCAAAGTCCCGGACGAAAGGCCATCTGCTTTGACAAAATGCAAGGCTGCTATCAACTTGCATCTCCCATGCTGCCATTGCTGGCCTTCCCGATACATAAAAGAATGAAAACCATCAAAAGAGGAGTGGCTATAAGACTCAAAAGCACCCATACCGCCGCACTACGCCGGCGTTGCCGGGCCATTACTCCCACAAGCACATACATGCCTATCCACAGTCCGAGGGCCGTCAGCACGAAGAATAGCACGATGAGCCCGTACATCCAATCATTTCCTTCCACTGGATTTTCCGCAGCATCATAAGCCTCTTCATCCAAGTTGTAGCCCTTCAATTCAAATTTGATTTTAAACTGAGGCTCCTCGTCAAACCCTGGTTCTGATTGGTAATAAGAATAACCCCTTGATTGTTCATAAGCCGGGACATTCACTTTTTTCGTCAATCCCGGCGCGATATCAACTTCACAAGAGAAGTCTTCATAGTCAAGCGGCGTCCCTGACATATCCATATAAATAATCCGATACACCACATTGTAGATGTTCTCATCCGTGTTATTCTTCAAAGCAAGCCTTCCTTCAGTGTCATAAGCATCTTGTTCATACGACACCATCGTCACAGCATTCAGACTGTCCTTCCCGATGGAGAATGCCCCCACGCTGAAGACTATCCCCAACAAAAGCAAACCCAGTTTTTTCATTGACCTAAACAATCGTTTTTTTTAATGATAAAAAATCCATTTGGCTCATCAAAGCATTTATCGGCAACCAAGGGGAAACGCCGTATAATCAAAGGCGTCAAACCATAAAAAACCAACGTCTCTCCCCATCGTCTTCGTTGAAAAGCCGCGGCAAGTTATAAAAAAGATCATAACTCCGCAAGAAATGATACAAAAAACATCATAGAAAAAAACAGAAGAAATGAATAAGGCCAAATCAATGTCTTGCAGAGATCTCACGTGACGAAAAAGAGGGAAAGCCTGCCTGATAGCTATAAAAAGACTCCGCTCAAAAGGATGCAAAGACAGCCCCCCAAGGCCGCGCCATCCGCACGGCCTACAGTTTCTGCAGTTCCCGTTCTTCCGCCTCGAACCGCTCCAAGTCTTTCTTGCGAGCCTCCACGGACCCATACACATAGGAGAGCGGAAAAAGAGTCAGCCAGCCCGAAACATAAGTGATCAAGGAAGCCAACATGAAAAAGACCACAGTAAACACAGGCACCATTCCCGGAAGATCCGTCGCATCGCCAGCCATCGTACCCATCAATGACTCATACCCGGCAAACGAAAGCACCGCTGCCGGCAACCAACTGACCCACGAAAAGACAGCCATGATCAAACCGCCACAAAACCACACGATGAACAATGCTCCCCAGTATTGATAGCCTTCCTTCATGCGTGTCAGGCTATGCACAAATCCCTGCCGGCCGCCCAACAAATAATCCACGCCCGCCATTGAATAGGGCACTCCCAAAAGCAGGACACACGACACGCCGGCTATCAGCGTCCAGACACTGTGTGCCCCCAACCATAAATAGAAAGGAGTCATCCACAAAACAAATACCAACAGCCCTGCCAACAAAAACACCAACGCACGCAAAGAAGCCTGCAAGATGTCGGACTTGCACGCCCCAAAACGCAACATGCCCGGCCATGTCCCGGCCTCTGCATAGCGGGAAATGGCCACCATCACGTTCCCCAGACAGAAACTATCCGCCAGCAAAGACAGGATAGACAGTCCCCAAAGCGTATAAGCAGGCAAAAGCAATGTCACAGGTTCGGTAGCCGAAATCCAACCCGCCAGCACCACGGCCAACTGGTTGAAAAACACGCCCCACAACCCAGCGGAAAGTGCCCCTACCAGCAAGGACGGCCACAGGAACCTCAGCAAGGACAAAATATGACGGGTGGGAAGTTTGAACCCTTCACTCAGGCATTTCAAATAACTCCTCACCTGGAACAATCCTTCTTCTTTCTTCTCATCCATTTCCTAATGTGCTAACTTGATTCTATCTATTACCGGGAACAAAAATACCACATTTTTCCTACAAACGTAACGAGATAACATTTTTTATACCTGAGCCCTTGCCGGCACACGCGACGGCAAAGCGTCTTTTCCGTCCAAACGAATGGCTGAAACATCCCGAATGCACCCGCCTTCCCGGATTCGCCCCGACGGCACGGAGACACTGACACGAAAAAGCAAAAGCGACACATGGAGAGCCAGAAACTCCGCATGTGCCGCCTTTAAGTCCCGATCAGATTCTTATTTCATCAATCTTCCCCCAATTCCACTACCGCGCTTCTCAACTTCCCGCTTTGCGTAATGGCGCGGATCCACAAAATCCTATCCGTCGACCGGTTGGCTTCTTTCACGGCTTCCTCAAAATCTTCCACCGTATTCATTGCCTTATCGTTCACTTGGAGAATAATCCAACCTTTCTGCACGCCGGCATCCGCCATCTTGCCTTTCTTCACGGCCACTACTTCCAAGCCGTTGGGCAGATTCAGCTGACGTTTGGTCTCTTTGTCCAAAGGCTTCAAGGCTGCGCCAAACTGATCCATATCCATCTGTTCCAATACCTTCGTATTGCCTTGCGAGTTGCGCATCACAGCGGTGACCGTTTCCTTCTTCTTATTGCGCATGTAAGTAATCTTCACCTTGTCCCCCGGACGCTTCGTGCTGATCACTTCCTGCAATTCCGCCATCTTGTTCACATCCTTTCCGTCAAACTGCACAATGACATCCCCCTTGCGCAACCCGGCTTCGGAAGCCGTCGTGTTGTCCAACACCTCAGCCACGTACACGCCATTTACTGTGCCCAAGTCCACTTCGTTGCCTTTCTCCTTCTCGCTGTCAATGTACAAAGACACATCATTGCCCTGCACACCGAGTTGGGCACGCTGCACGATGCCAAATTCTTTCAGGTCGGACACCACTTTGTTCATGATTGTGGTCGGGATGGCAAAACCATACCCCGTATAGGATCCCGTCTGCGAATAAATCATGGCATTGATGCCCACCAGTTCTCCCTTGGCATTCACCAATGCGCCTCCTGAATTTCCGCGGTTAATGGCCGCATCCGTCTGAATGAAACTTTCAATGGAGTTGGCACCCATCGAACGGGCCTTGGCACTCACGATACCGGCTGTCACGGTAGAAGTCAGATTGAACGGGTTGCCCACCGCCAAGACCCATTCGCCCAACTTCAAATCATCGGAATTCCCGATAGGCAGTGTCGGGAAATTCTTTCCTTCAATCTTCACCAAAGCCAAATCCGTCTGCTCGTCGGTTCCGATGATGCGCCCTTTGAACTCGCGGTTGTCATTCAATTTCACCAACAGCTCATCGGCCTCGCTCACCACATGGTTGTTCGTCACGATATATCCGTCTGACGAGATGATCACTCCGGAGCCCGACCCTTCACGCTTAGGAGTCTGGATCTGCCGGCGCTGCGTGCCTCCGCCAAACCCGAAAAAGTCACCGAAGAACTCAGAAAATGGATCTTGCACTTCGACCGTCTTAGTCTTGCTGTTCGTCGTCACTTTGATATACACCACCGCGTTGACCGAAGTCTCCGCCGCATGGGTCAGATCCACCAAGCCGGAAGGAGCCGCCACATTGGAAGACTGCGCCCTGCAGGGCGAATCAATGCACCCCATCACACCAAAACTCCCCAAGAAGAGAGCGGCCGTGCCTAAAACTCGTTTCGTTGTCTTTTCCATTGTCTTTACTACCATATTATTGACATTAAAGGTTTTATTTCGTGATTATTTGTCACAAAAGTAACGCCAAAGTGTTTGTGTTGTACCCTTTCCCCGCGCTTTTTGCTATCTTTTAACAGAGCCTTCTTTCCCATTAACAGCGATTAAAAACACCATGCGGCATTTTTACATTCATTGACCCGGATTTTGCCAAGTCGAAAAAAAGCCGTACTTTTGTCTTGGAAAAGCAGTCAGCCGGCTTGCCGCTGCCGGCCTGTCGGCCGGAAGAGGAAAGTCCGGGCAACACAGGGCATTCCACTTCTTAACGGGAAGTAGCCCGCGAGGGTTAGGTCATGCAGAAGAAAACAACCGCCATCCCCATGTGGGAAGGCAAGGGTGAGAAGGCGGGGTAAGAGCCCACCGGCCGGATGGCGACACCCGGGCCGTGCATCCTGGAAGTTGAAAGTCCGCGTAAACCGGCGTCTAAAAGAGAGGGTTGCCCGCCCGAGCCGGAGGGTAGGACGATAGAGCCATGCGGCGACGCATGGCGTAGATAAATGGCAGGCACCTCGCCCCACGGCGAGGCACAGAACCCGGCTTACAGGCTGACTGCTTTATTTTCATAACCTTCAAGCAAACCGGCCATGACATTCAATTTCCACCAATTGGAATTTTTCTTCACCCACAAGATCTGGTTCGTGGACGAAAGGAAATATCCCCCCTTCAAACGCTATGCGTTCAACGCATTGCGCAAACTCGTACTCACCATTGAGTGCTACCTGAACAAGAACCTGGGCAACCATGCTTCGGCCTTGACCTATTCCTCCATCCTGGCCACCGTGCCCATCCTTGCCATCATCTTTGCCATCGGCCGCGGATTAGGATATGGGGCCGTCATCGAACAAGAAATCAAGAAAAACCTGAGCGTGAACCAAGAGTTCGCCGACATGGTGCTCAACTTCATCAACTCCTATCTGGCGCACACGCAAAGCGGCATCTTCATCGGTTTCGGCCTCTTGTTGCTGTTATACACCGTCATCCAATTGACGGGCAGCATCGAAACTGCCTTGAACAGCATCTGGCGGGTCAAAAACCAAAGGTCCATTTACCGGCAAATCACGGATTACATCAGCGTATTCCTCCTGCTGCCCATCCTCATCATCATCACGAGCGGCCTTTCCATCTTCTTGGCCACCATCGCGCAAGACTATCCGAACTTCATGGTGCTCAGCACGACCGTCAAGATCCTCATCGCCCTTTCCCCCTACGTGCTGAGCGGATTCCTTTTCACCGCCCTCTACATGTACATGCCCAACACCAGCGTGCATTTCCGCCATGCCGTGTTGCCCGGCTTCATAGCCGGAGTGGCATTCCAGGTGCTCCAATACTTTTATATCCATTCCCAAATCTGGGTGTCCAGCTACAACGCGATCTATGGTTCTTTTGCAGCATTGCCCATGTTCATCCTTTGGGTTAACTTCTCTTGGATGATATGCCTTTTTGGCGCACAGTTGGTATATGCCAACCAAAACCTAAAAAGCTATTACTACATCAAAGACATGCACAATATCAGCCGGAACTACCACGACGTGCTGCTGATCCTCATCATGTCGAAAATCTGCAAGCGGTTTGAAAAAGGAATGGTGCCCTATACTGCAAACGGGCTTGCAGTGGAAACCTCGCTCCCTCTGGGCGTCGTGAGCCGCCTCACCGAGGAACTGGCACAAATGCACCTGCTCAGCATCAACGCCAAAGACCAGGACAGGCCGCCACGCTTCACGCCTTCCGAAGACATCCATCACCTGAGCGTGAATTTATTGCTGGAACGCATAGACAACTACGGGGACAAGTTCACCCCCGCAGCCATCCGGCATAACAACAAGGAATGGGAAGAAATACGCGACCTGCGCGCCCGATATATTAATAAGGAAAAGCCCGTCCTGCTCAAAGACCTTTAAGCAAGACCTTGCAAGGCCTTCCCCGGGGCAGTAGAAATTCAGCGGGGGAAACGGCCTTTCCGCTTCCTCGCCAAGGGGGAAATGCGCCCTTTCCATTTTTTAGCGGCGGCAGGCCTTCGCACCCTCCGCGCCGGATATTTCCGGCATGCTCTTCGCCAGGCCCCATGTGGCCTTGCCCTCGCCGCCCTCTCCTTTTCCCTTCCGCAGGTTCCATCCCAAGCACATATCGTCTTATTTCGAAAAAACTTATTTAATTAATAATCAACAAAATAAACACTCATTTGAAAAGCATTGGTTTTTCTCAGGCGATTCACATTTTTTTCGCTTGAGAAAAAAATGTGAATCGCCTGAGGGAAATTTGCATGCCTCTTGAGGGCGATTTTGTCCTATCCCGTTTTCCTTTCACGGGGCAGCGCGAAGCTCTTTCGCTTCAGCATTGTAACCTTTCAGATTCTCCCTGCCAACTTCCTCCGCCCCCTCTGCCCGCGGCTTGAATCCCCGGCCTATTCATTGGCCAAAGCCATCATGCGGCTCAGATACTTGCCGATAATGTCAAATTCTATATTCACAAGCGAGCCCGGCCGGATGGCGTGGAAATTGGTGTGGTCATAGGTGTAGGGAATGATGCACACCTGAAACGTGTCTTTCGTAGGATGGCACACCGTGAGACTCACCCCGTTGACCGTGACAGAACCCTTGTCCACACAAAAATAGCCCCGCTTTGCCATTTCGGCCTCAAAGGGATAACGGAATGTGAAGACATGGCTTCCTTCCGCATCCTCCACAGAAAGGCATTCCGCCGTACAATCCACATGTCCTTGCACAATGTGACCGTCCAACCGCCCGTTCATCATCATGGAACGCTCCACATTCACTTCGTCACCCACTTTCAAGCACCTGAGGTTCGAACGGTCGAGCGTCTCCTTCATGGCCGTCACGGTGTATTGGCCGCCTTGTATCCGCACCACAGTCAGGCAAACCCCATTGTGTGCCACACTTTGGTCTATCTTCAATTCATCCACGAACGAACACTGCAACGTGAAATGCAGGTTTTCCTGGTCCCTCACAATTCCGGTAACCCGGGCGCATTCTTCGACAATTCCTGAGAACATAACTAAACCTTTTTAATCATTTACATTCAATTGCATGTCAAATATACGCTTTTTGGTAGACATATTCTGCAATTCAGTCGAAAAAAAGAAGAAGGTAGTACAATTAATTTTTCTGTTGCCCACATTATTTGTACTTTTGCAAGGTTTCTAAAAGAATATCTTTCATGAATCACAAGAATTACCTTGCATGTGCCGTCTTATTATGCAGTGCGCTGACAGCCACGGGGCAAGACTCCACCCAATGGTCCTTACAGGCATGCATCGACTATGCCATAGCCCACAACATCCAGTTGAAGCAAAACAAAATCGAAGAAGAACAAGGCAAGGCCGACTTGGCACAAAAGAAAGCGGAACTCTTCCCGAGCCTCTCTTTCAGCACCACGCAAAGCATTGACTACCGCCCGCTGCAAAAATCTGCATCCAACATCGTAACCAACGGCATCGCCAACAGTTCGTCAAACAAATTCACCCAAAACGGGAATTACGGGCTTAACGCTTCCTGGACGGTATGGGACGGAGGGGCAAACCGGAAAAATGTCAAAGCGCAGAAATTCCAGAACATGATTTCATCGTTGGCCACACAAGCCACGGCCAACAGCATCCAAGAGCAGATCGCCCAACTCTACGTGCAGATCCTCTATTCCAAAGAAGCACTGGACGTGAACCGTTCCATGGCCCAAACGGCCGACAGCCAATATCAGCGCGGGAAAGAGATGTACGAACAAGGCCAGATCTCCAAAGCCGACCTCGCACAACTGGAATCCCAGGCGGGAAGCGCGCAATATGACTGTGTGGCCACGCAGACACAAATCGCGGCCTACACACGCCAGCTGAAGGAACTGCTGGAAATCACGGACGACCGGCCTTTCGACATCAGCGGGATCCAATCTCCGGGCGACGCGGCCATGCAGGTCATCCCGAACGTGAACGAAGTATACCAGGCCGCACTCAACCTGCGCCCGGAAATCCAAAGCAGCCGGCTTAGCGTGGCGGCAGCCGACCTGGACATCGACATAGCCAAAGCCGGATATTACCCCTCCATCTCGCTCTCCGCAGGAATTGGCGACAGCCACTACTCAGGAAGCCGGGAATCCGCAGGCGAACAAATGCGCCAAAACCTAAGTGCCTCAGCCGGCATCACGCTCTCCATCCCCCTGTTCGACAACAAGCGCAACAAGACGAACGTCAAAAAAGCCAGACTCAACAAGATGGACAGCGAGCTGCAATTTCAAGACCAACAGAAACAGTTATATAGCACCATAGAAGAATATTGGCTCAACGCCCACAACAACCAACAGCAATATAAGGCAGCACTCGTGCAACTGAAAAGCGCACAAAGCAGCTACGAGTTGTTGGACGAACAATTCAAAAACGGGCTGAAAAACATCGTAGAACTGATGAACGGACGCGACGAGCTCATGAGCGCACAGCAAAACAAGCTGCAAAGCCAATACAACACGCTCCTCCACATCCAGTTGCTGAAATTCTACCAAGGTGAACACATCAAATTGTAAAAAACAAGAACTAAGATATGAAAAAGAAACAAATCATCCTCACGATTGCCGCGCTCGCCATAGTTGCCCTCATTGCAACCATCGCATGGCCAAAGGAAAGCATCCCGGTGGAATTTGAAACTACCGAAGTAAAACCTGACACGCTCCGCACCAGCGTCACTGCCACCGGCACGATCGAGCCAGTGACCGAAGTGGAAGTCGGCACGCAGGTTTCCGGCATCATCAGCAAAATTTATGTGGACTACAACAGCCTGGTCAAAAAGGGACAAGTGATCGCCGAATTGGACAAGACCAACCTCAACAGCGAACTGAACAGTGCCAAGGCCAACCTGGCCAGCGCCAAAAGCGAACTCGACTACCAGGAAACCAACTATGAACGCTACAAGGCACTCAACGAGAAGGGGCTGGTAAGCAAGAATGAATTCGAATCGGCATACCTTGAATACCGCAAGGCTCTGGAAGCCTACAACACTTCCCGCGAAAGCGTGAAAAAGGCAGAAACGAACCTCGGCTACGCCACCATCACCTCGCCCATCGACGGCATCGTGCTGAGCAGGGCCGTGGAAGAAGGACAAACAGTGGCTTCCAGCTTCGAAACCCCCACCCTTTTCACGATAGCCAAAGACCTGACCGACATGCGCGTCATCGCAGACATCGACGAAGCAGACATAGGCAGCGTGCAGGAAGGGCAGAGCGTGACCTTCACCGTAGACACCTATCCCAACGACATTTTCCATGGCACAGTGACACAAGTGCGCCTGGAAGCCACCGACACGGACAATGTGATCACATATGAAGTCGTCATTTCCGCGCCCAACAAAAACCTGAAACTGAAACCCGGACTGACCGCAAGCGTAACGGTCAACACCATGGAACGCACGGACGTGCTCAGCGTCAAGACAAAAGCCCTGCGCTTCATGCCGGCCAAGGAGGTATTAGGAAAAGCATACAAGATCGTTGACGCAAACGGAAAAGACAAACTATGGACCCTCGAAGGCAACACCCTGAAGGCACACACGGTCAAGACCGGCGCCACGGACGGCATCCGCACAGAAATCCTGAGCGGCATCAAAGCCGGCACCCAGGTCGTGCTCTCCATGACCCAGATCATGGAAGAGCCCGAAGACAACCAACCGGCTGAATCCAGCCCCTTCATGCCGCATCCCGGCAAAAAGGACGAGAAAAAGAAATAAGCCAATCTAAGCGCATCCAAAATGGAAAATAAGGATTCAAGGAAAGTCGTCATCGAGCTGCAGGACGTAAAGCGGAACTTCGTCGTAGGCGACGAAGTGGTACATGCCTTGCGCGGCGTGTCATTCAAGATTCACGAAGGGGAGTTCGTCACGATCATGGGCACGTCCGGTTCGGGCAAATCCACCCTGTTGAACCAACTGGGATGCTTGGACACGCCCACTTCCGGGGAATATATTTTGGACGGAGTGAGCGTCCGCACGATGAAACGCCGCGAACGGGCAGTGTTGCGCAACCGCAAAATCGGCTTCGTGTTCCAGAATTACAACCTGCTTCCCAAAACCACGGCTGTGGAAAACGTGGAACTGCCGCTCATGTACAACTCTTCCGTGTCGGCCAAGGAACGGCACGAGCGGGCCGTCAAGGCCCTCGAAATGGTGGGATTGGGCAACCGGCTTTACCACAAGTCCAACCAAATGTCGGGAGGACAGATGCAGCGGGTCGCCATCGCACGGGCTTTGGTCAACAACCCGGCCGTACTGCTGGCCGACGAAGCCACTGGCAACCTGGACACCCGCACTTCATTTGAAATCCTGGTGCTGTTCCAGCAACTACACGCCATGGGACGCACCATTATCTTCGTCACCCACAACCCGGAAATCGCGCGTTTCAGCAGCCGGAACATCACACTCCGCGACGGGCAGATCCGGGAAGACACGGAAAACCATCACATCCTCTCGGCTGCCGAAGCCTTGGAGAAAATCCCCATTCCACAGGACGACTAAAAAAGCACCCATATGAATGTCACAAATCTTTTCAAGATAGCCCTCAAAGCCATTTCGGCAAACAAGCTGCGCTCTTTCCTCACCGCTCTCGGCATCATCATCGGTGTGGCCTCGGTCATTGCCATGCTGGCCGTGGGGCAAGGTTCGAAACGAAGCATACGCAAACAGATTTCGGAAATGGGCTCCAACATGATCATGATCCATCCCGGAGCGGACATGCGCGGCGGGGTGAGGCGCGACCCGGAAGAAATGCAGACCCTGAAGCTGGAGGACTACGAAAGCATACGGGACGAGGCGCGCTATCTTTCAGCCGTCAGCCCCACGGTGAACAGCAGCGGGCAGTTCATCTACGGCAACAACAACACTCCCTCCACCATCTATGGCGTGAACGAAGACTATCTGGCCATCCGCCAGCTCAAAGTGGAGGACGGGGAATTCTTCAGCGAACAAGACATCCGGACCGCAGCCAAGGTGTGTGTGCTGGGAAAAACCGTCGTGGACAACCTTTTCCCCGACGGGGGCGACCCGATAGGGAAAGTGGTGCGCTTCAACACCATCCCCTTCCGCGTGGTGGGCGTGTTGAAGTCCAAAGGTTATAATTCCATGGGCATGGACCAGGACGACCTGGCACTGGTGCCCTACACCACCGTCATGAAACGCATCTTGGCCGTGACCTACCTGCAAGGCATCAACTGCTCGGCCGTGACCGAAGATGCCACGGACCTGGCCATCGAAGACATCACGTCCATCCTGCGCAAGAATCACAAGCTGAAAGAAGGCACGGAAAACACGGAAGCCGAAGTCAACGACTTCACCATCCGGAGCCAAGAGGAAATCGCCACGATGATGAACACCACGATGGACCTGCTGACCGTCCTGCTGGGCAGCGTGGCCGGCATTTCGCTCGTCGTGGGCGGCATCGGCATCATGAACATCATGTATGTCTCCGTGAGCGAGCGCACCAAGGAAATCGGGCTCCGCATGTCGGTCGGGGCACGGGGCATCGACATCTTGAGCCAGTTCCTCATCGAGGCCGCCATTCTCAGCATTGCCGGTGGCCTGATCGGAGTGTTCCTCGGCATCGGCGCGGCATACGCCATCAAGATGGCCGCCCACATGCCCATATACATCCAATGGTGGAGCATCGTGATGAGTTTCGGAGTCTGCACCTTCATCGGCATCTTTTTCGGATGGTACCCGGCCAAGAAAGCGGCCAACATGGATCCCATCGAAGCGCTCCGGTATGAATAAGCCACGGACATGAAAACAGACACGCGCCATAGCCGTTCACGGGAATTGCTCATCCACTTGTGTGCATGGTGGTTCTTGTTCTGCCTTCCGCCGATGCTCATCGGAAACGGGCACGAACGCCCCGAGGAAGGAGTGGTGTTCCGCATGATGGGACCGCCACTGGCCATGGCCTTGGTGTTCTACCTCAACTACGTCTGGCTTGTCCCCAAGCTGCTTTTCGAGAAAAAGTATAAGCTCTACACACTCACCAACGTGGTGTTCTGTGTTTGTATGTTGTGTTTCATCCATTTTTGGTTCAGATTCGGCGACGCCTACTTCCACACCGTTCCGCCAGCCCCACAACATGGAAGGATGGAAGTGTGGCGTGGCTTTTTATTCCGCCTGAGAGACTTTGTCATGTTCGGACTGATAGCCGGGCTGGCCGCCGTCATCCGCATGAGCAAGAAGTGGCACGAGGCGGAGCTGGGACGGCAGGAGGCCGAAATGCGGCGCATCGAGACGGAGCTGAAGAACCTGCACAACCAAATCAATCCCCACTTCCTGCTGAACACGCTGAACAACATCTACGCCCTCATCGCGTTCGATGCGGAGAAGGCCCAGCAAGCCGTGCAAGACCTCAGCCGGCTGTTGCGCCACCTCCTTTACGACAACAACCAAGAGTTCATCCCGCTGGACCGCGAGCTTGAATTTCTAAGGAACTACGTGGCCCTGATGAAAATACGCCTGTCCGACAACGTGGACCTGCAGTTTTCCGTGGATGTCGCGGCCGGAAGCCACATCTCCATTGCCCCGCTGATTTTCATCTCGTTGTTTGAGAACGCATTCAAGCACGGCATCAGCCCCATCAGGCCGAGTTTCATCCACATCCGGATCTATTCGCCCAGGGAAGGTTTCCTGACCTGCCTCATCCAAAACTCCAATTTCCCCAAAAAGAGGAACGACATCAGCGGGAGCGGGATTGGACTGGCACAAGTGCAAAAGCGGCTGGACCTGATCTACCCCAAACGCTACCGATGGGCCAAGGGAACCGACGAGTCGCAAACCATATACACTTCAACACTCACCCTGCAAACCAACCAACCATGATACTGAAATGCGCAATCATCGACGACGAGCCATTGGCGCTCGAACTCATGGAAAGTTACGTGAAGAAGACACCTTTCCTTGAACTGCACGGCAAATACAGCAGTGCGGTCATGGCATTGAACGAGATCCGTTTCGACCACATCGAACTGATTTTCCTGGACATACAGATGCCCGACCTCAACGGGCTGGAGTTTTCCAGGCTCCTCCCGCCCGACAGCCGCGTCATCTTCACCACGGCTTTTGGCCAATACGCCATAGACGGATTCAAGGCCAATGCGCTCGACTATCTGCTCAAACCGGTCAACTACAACGAGTTCCTGACAGCCGCCCGCAAAGCCTTGGAATGGTTCACCCTGAAACACCAGGCAAAGGCCAGCGTCCTCCCCGAGAAAGACTTCATCTACGTGAAATCCGACTACAAGCTCGTCCAGGTCAGGCTGGACGACATCCTCTACATAGAAGGGCTGAAGGACTATCTGAAAATCTACCTGGAAAGCGAACCGCGCCCCATACTGACGCTCGCCAGCATGAAAACCATGGAAGAAAGGCTACCTTCGCCCCGCTTCATGCGTGTCCACCGCTCATACATCGTGCAGATGGACAAAGTGAAAACGCTCGACAAGGGCCAGATCGTGTTTGGGAAAAACCGCATCCCCATTTCGGACACCTACAAGACGGAAGTGGCATCCTATCTGAACAAATACACCCTATAAAAGGTGCTAAAATGACTAAAAGCCGCATCCGGACTGCCATAGATTGGCTTTCTTTTATTAAATTTGCGCAGAACTTTTAAAGATTGATTCCATGAGAAAAATTCTATTGTTGCTATTATGCGTGCCGATGCTGGCCTTCGCAAAAGAAAAGAGAGACGACAGCAAATATCTGGCCGGAGCTGTCCCGGAGGTCAACGGACAAGTGTTGTTCCAGCAGACTTTTGCCGTGAAAGACAAGAACAAGCAGGAAATATACACGGTGATGAAAAACTACATCCGGCAGATGACCCAGGAAGAAATCCAGATGAGGGGTACAAAAATGGCCATGGAAGACTCGCTGGAAGGCACGGTCGTGGGCCGCTTCGAGGAATGGATGACTTTCAAAAAGAAACCCTTCGTGTGGGACCGAACCCGCTTCCGCTACCTGCTCACCGCAGAATGTTCTGACGGAAAATGCCACATGACCCTCACCCAAATCAGCTACTACTACGAAGAAGACAACGAAGGCTACAACGGCCGGACCTACCGCGCGGAAGAATGGATCAACGACGCCAACGCGCTCAACAAGGCCAAGACCAAACTGCTTTGGGGGTCAGCCAAGTTCCGCCGGAAAACCGTGGACCGGGTGGAGGAAATCTTCACCGGCGCACGTGACGCCTTCGAGAAACCGGTCGTAGAACGGAAAGCCACCGAATTAATCGAAGAATAAGGAAAAAGAAAGGAAAAAAGAAAAAGGGCAACATCATTCAACCCACGCACCGTCCCCTTGCAGGCAACACTCCTACTGGCAGCCCGGCAAGGGGACTTCTTTTCCCGTGCCTGACTGCGGCCATAGCCTCACAGCGGGAGGTGCCGCACGGAATCAGAATCCACGACAACCGGAAGCCCGGAATTTTTCTCAAGCGATTCACATTTTTTTCTCTTGAGAAAAATCGGATTCTCTCAAGAGAAAAAATGCACGATGTCAAGCCGACCCGAAATGTAAAAATAAAGCCCCACGCCAGCTCGTCCCACACGCAGAAACGCGCGCCTGCTTCCAGCCCATTGGCCGGACTTCCAGGCCTGCCCCCCGGAATCGTCTTCAGGGGAACGCACACACGTGCCCCCTCTCCTCCCCCAACGCACCCGGCCGGGCGGTCAGTGGGACACGGCTTTCAGCCCGGCGACAGAGGCAATCAACGTCGTGATAAAGAACAAGCGCCAAAAGGATGCCGGCTCATGGAAAAACACGATGCCCACCACGGCCGTCCCCACCGCGCCAATGCCGGTCCACACGGGATAAGCCGTGCCGATAGGCAAAGTCTGCACCGCCTTGGCCAGCAACAACATGCTCAACGCCAGGCAGGCCAAGAAACCGGCTCCCCAAAGGTACCACCCGGTGCCCGACACTTCTTTCATCTTTCCCAAACAAAAAGCAAAACCGGACTCAAAGAATCCGGCAACAATCAGAATAATCCAGTTCATACGGCTTTCTTAAATTCTATATGGAATGTCAAATGCGCCTGCAAAAGTAATGCTTTTCTTTCACATTCCGCAATGAGCCATGCCGTTTTCCACCTCCTCCCGCCAGAAATTCCGGCATAG